>CAZBAN010000061.1:0-10656 GCA_964489895.1 uncultured Dehalococcoidales bacterium | reverse complement strand
TCTCCAGCCGGAATCTCCATATAGGAATGAAGTTGCATTAGTTGAACGTTAGGTATACCATATTTGAAACTTACTTTACTAAACGGAGGAAAGCCGTATGGATCTTCTGGAAACGATTAGGAAGCGAAAGACGACCCGTGGTTTCAAGACCGACCCCGTGCCGCGAGAAATCCTGCAGGAGATAGTGGAAAGGGCTCAGCGAGCGCCGTCATGGGGAAATACCCAGCCGTGGGAATTGGTTGTTGTGGGAGGAAAAGTCCTCGATGATATCAAGCAGGCTTATCTTGAAAAAGCGGCGGAATCTTCAGACCCGGATTTACCTTTTCCGCAGCAGTTCCCTGAATTTATCCGTGAACGGCTGCCCTTTGCACGGAGACAGCAACCTCAGGATGACCGCGACCCCGCCGAAGTGATGAAAGAACGCCAGATACAGAGTTCGAAACTCTATGATGCTCCCGCTGTCATCTATATAATTACTGACCGTGAGATGTTCGAACAGGACGGTAAACACCACAACGCTTATGCCGTTTTCGACTGCGGTTTGATTGCCGAGAACATAATGCTCCTTGCCGTTGAATACGGACTTGGCACGGCTCCGGCGGCAGCGTCGGTAAGGTGCCCGGAGGTTCTGAGAGAAAAGCTGGATATACCGGCTTCAAAGATAATCGTTCTGGGAATCCTTATTGGTTACCCGGACCCGGATAATCCGCAGTATGAGGTCTATTCATCAAGGGTACCAATCGATGAGATTACCAGATGGTATGGTTTCGATTAAACACTCTGAATTTATCAGATTTATATAGATATACACGGGGTACCGAGCTTTGACTTACCCGTTCAGTCCTACTTCTTCAAGAATAGCCGGTACCAGGTCGTCCCATCCCAGCGGCATTATATGAATCCCCTGACAGAAAGGCATAACACTACGAATTATCCTGGCTGTGATTTCCACTGCTTTCTTCTTTCGGTCTTCTTTATCTGTTTCTGCTATTTCATCGATGATGCTGTCTGGTACCTTAATCCCAGCCACACTCGTATTCATAAATCTGGCCATTCCTGCGCTTTTTAGTATCACCAGTCCGGCTATAACGGGCACACCGAATCCCTGTACCTGATTCACAAAATCCTCGAATTTATCCGATTCGTAAATTGCCTGGGTCTGAAAAAAACGGGCTCCAGCCTCTATCTTTTTCTTCATTTTTATAACCTGTGGCTCCAGGGGTTCGGCAGCCGGAGTTACAACCGCTCCGATGAATAGATTGGGGTTACTGTCCAGTTCATGTTCTGCCATGTCATACCCCTGGTTCAGAGAACTTGCCGCCTTAATAAGTTGCACGGAATCAAGGTCATAAACCGGTTTTGCTTCAGTATGGTCGCCCAGAGCAGGGTGGTCTCCAGTAATACATAGCACGTTCTCTATACCTAACGCCCAGGCACTAAGCAGGTCTGACTGAAGTGCCAGCCGGTTCCGGTCTCGACAGGTAAGCTGGAAGACAGGTTCTATTCCGCGCTGCACCAATCTGGCGGAAACAGCCAGTGAGCCGATTCTCATTACCGCACTCTGCAGGTCTGTGACATTGATAGCAGTTACCCATTCCTTCAAAGACTCTGCATCATGAAGGCATTCCTCCAGATTAACACCTTTTGGCGGTCCTATTTCTCCTGTAACTACAAACTCTCCACGCTCAAGTTTCTCTCTAAGTTTGCTCATCTTTTATTAAGCTCCTCGTATATAATAAAACTGTACTAGCTGCGGCTGGAAACTGTACTGTCGCCAGAAAGCGACCGGAAGGTTGCCTCTCCGTCACCAATAGATAGCGAGCGGGGCCGGCTCCATCTGGAATTATTTTTGGGTGGCACATATTCTCCCATTTCATCTAACCGACCAAGCGCCCTGAGCCGGTCATAGATGAGCTGCCACCCGCAATCACGAGTTCTATCTACTTCACATTTTCCATCCTTGGCACCTCCGCAGGGTCCGTTTAGCAGGCTCTTGGCACAGAGGGTTACCGGACACAGACCGCCGGTATATTCAACTATACATTCGCCGCATAACGAGCAATACTCGGTAATAAAGTTGTCGTCCACTGTCTCGCCGCCGAAGATGGTATCGCAGCCGGCATGAACATTGCCGCCGTCGGTGGCGTCCATTACTGTATGAATTCCTTGCCCGCAGGCAAGAATAAGAAAGGAATCGGTTTTCTCAACCTCAGCGAGATGGTCCTCGTTAAGCATCTTCCTGGTTACTGCCAGCTTACAGAGACTAACACCGTTATCCGTACAAGCCCATCCTGCCACACTGATTCCCCTCGAGCGTAGCCGCTCTGCCATTTCTTTTGATTCTTGTTCTCCTCCGGAATGACATTTTGCTGCGCAATTACCGCAGCCAACCACAAACACCCTTTCTTGAGGTTTCAAATAACTGATTATTTCGTCCAGGGACTTTTGGATTGTTGCATGCACAAGCATACCTCCTTTTTCTTTTTATAATAGGTGATTCATGTTTAGCGAAATTTTTGCACATGCGTACGCAAATGCAGAATATCGGGACATTGAACCGTCGTAATTATACCCCATGGGGTTACGGTATATCAAGACTAAAAATCGGTGAATTCTTTCTGTGATTGTGTTTTGTTTTTTCTCAATACTATAATTATCTCATCTGTATGCATGTAAGATATTAACCCGTACTCTTGACAAATCACTCTGACACAAATAAACTGTTTAGACAAAATGTAAAAAAAGGTAAGAATATATATGGACTGAGGATGTTTTTCTCATCTGTAGACATCGGAACCGCTAATCATTTGGTGGTAAATGATGTCTCTCTTTTTCAGAATAACAGTAGTTCAGGATTATTCCTGAAGAAAATACGTGATAAGGGGAAAAGAATAAACAAGACTGGCCCTGCTGGAAGTAAAATAAGACCGAATTTTTTAAGTTATTAATTTCAGTCTGAATAGCCAATATAGTACTCCCGTTGCATCGGTCCTGAAAGAATCGATATTTAGCGGTAGGGTAATCCAAGGAGGTGGTGCCTTTGGAATAGCGAGGAAGGTTTGTTTGGTTTTTATTTGGGATAACTCTTTTTAAAGGTTTATATCCAGAGGGAATTCCCAATTAACAGAGGAGGTGAAACCTTTATGGCGAAAAAACTAACATTGCTGGTAGTCAGCTGTCTGATGGTGTTATCCCTGGTACTGGCATCCTGCGGTGGAGGTGAAGAAGAGGTGGAGATTGGCGGAGTCAAATATCGCTCTCCAGACGAGCCTAAATATGGGGGTACCTTTGCCTTCTCCTTTTACGAGCCTCAGGGATTCGACCCCTATTATACCTTTATGGTGAGTTGTTCGACCCTTTATTTAGTCAACGAAGAGTTGCTGATGGGGGACTGGACAAAAACACCCGCCGGGACCGGAGAAGCCGGTATCGGTGGTTTCCTTGGCTATGCCAGCCGGCTGACGGGCCAGTTATGTGAAAGCTGGAGCATGCCGGATGATGAGACCCTGCTGTTCAATATCCGAAAAGGTGTACACTGGCAGGATAAGGATCCGGTGAACGGCAGGGAATATAACGCCCATGATGCAGCGTGGGCTATCACCCACCTCTGGGAGGCTCCCACGGGAGCACACCAGATGATAGTTGCCCCGGGAGAAAGGATTATCAGCGCGACAGCACTTGATGACTGGACCCTGGAGGTAAAGGTACCTGCCGAGGCGCAGGGCTTACAGGCTATCTATACCGGTAGCTGGTTGTATCAGTACCCGAAAGAGGTAGTCGATACTTACGGTGATATGAAAGACTGGCACAATGTCGTCGGGACAGGGGCGTATACTCTGGAGGACTATGTCACCGGCAGTGTGCTGACTTTTAAAAGTAATCCCAACTACTGGCAGGACGACCCGCTGCACCCGGAGAACCAGTTGCCTTACGTAGAAACGCTTAAATGGATGATTATTAGCGACGCCTCCACTCAGCTGGCGGCATTCCGGACCGGCCAGCTAGATTACTCGGTGGGTGTGGCTATAACCCATGAAGACGGGCAGATGCTTTTAGACCAGCACCCCGAAATGAAATACGTAACGACTCCCGGTATGGATGCTCATCCGTATTTCAGGGTTGACAAGCCAGAGCTGCCCTGGTCCAAGCTGGCGGTACGGCAGGCGGCGTGCTTGTCGATAAACAAGCAGGAACTGGTAGACGATTACTATGATGGGTTTGCCAACCTTCTGGGTGCTGTATACCCGCCCGATAAGGGATGGGCACCCTTCTATACTCCCCTGGAGGAAATGCCAACCGAGCCAATATCCCCAGGCTCGACCGTCAGTGTCGTGGAGTTGTTCACTTATGACGAGACTACACTACCCAAGGCAAAGCAATTGCTGACTGACGCGGGCTATCCTGACGGCTTCTCCACCTCGATTGTCTGCAGTTCTCCCGGTGAGGCGGACTTCCTGGCTGTAATCAAAGAATACTTCTCCACGGTTGACATTGACCTGGACATCCAGCAGCTTGAAGGAAGCATCGTCGGTGGTATGAGGCGAGCAAGGTCTTACGAAGAAGGCATATATACAGCATCTCCTACCGCTTCATTCCCCTATGACATGCACAGTACCCGTATCGAGAGTTTCGACTGCTTCAGCTACTACGAGAACCCGTTTACCAGGCAAATCTACAACGAGCAGCGGTCTTTCGTGATGAAGGATGACGTAGCATACGCCGCAAGCCTGAAGACAGCTGTTCCCTTTATCATCGAACAGTGCGTGGGAATATGGTGTCCGCTGCCCAGAACCTACCGCATGTGGTGGCCCTGGGTGCAGAACTACAACGGTGAATTTGCTATCGGCTGTGATGACGAACTGCTGGTACTCTACTACATCTGGATGGACGAGGAGATGAAGGAGGGCATGGGATACTAGTCCCGGCACCTGGTAGACAAGAAAAACCTGTAAAGGGGAGTGGAGGATGTGTTTCCTCCCTCCCCTTCTTCATACCCGGGTAAAGTATCAACCAATCTGGAACGATACCCGGAGAAATCTTCTATTGACAATGCTGTAAATATGTTATATTTTCTGTGCAATGAGTAATAACGGCGAACATAGCCTGGAACTGGAACAAGAAGAGCTTCATTTCCTGAAGAGAAACCTGCCTGATTTCCTGACCGCCAGCCGGATAGTTACCGGTCTGGTAATCCTCTGTTTGAGTTTCGCTGGTAAAAATGCCTATATGGCGGTGGTTATTTTGACACTGGTCGGCGGGGCGACGGATATACTCGATGGTCAATTAGCCCGGCGTTATTTTCGTGAAGGCAAAGAAGGCAGGCTGGGGAAACATGATATCGAGATAGACACCGTCTTCATTCTCTGCGTGCTTGCCTATTTCACCTTCTCGGGAGTGGTCATCAACTTTGCGGTAGGCCTGGGCTGGATAATCCTGGCGTCGGCGGCTATCCTTCTTACAAAAAGAGACTTAAGAGTCATTATAGCTACCGAGGTTATTACCGTGATAGCCCTGCTCGTGATTACTTTTATCTATAACCCATTCGTGTTCGGCGTGGTTATCGCTCCCGTGTTTGCTGCCGGCATGATAGTCAACCACCGCAGATTACTATATATTATGTTCAAGTACTGGCCTACACTGTTCTCCAGAAAATAGGTACCGCTATCGTTTCAGAGTTCCCCAATGTGCAAATGCAGGATTATTGTGATGCACTGTTTTTCCACTCATCCGCTTTTTGTAAGAGTTCTTTCGCGGCGTTGAGGGCGTTCGGGGTGATGCGCGGACCGCTGATCATCACGGCAAGCTCGTTCAGGCGGTCTTCGCCTTCGAGAGCCTTTATGTTGCTGACCGTCCGGTCTCCGGCGCTTTCTTTGCTGACGCTGTAATGGGAGTCGGCAAAGGCGGCAATCTGGGGGAGGTGCGTGACGCAGGTTACCTGGTGGTTCCGTGAGAGGTTCCAGAGCTTTCTGCCGACTATCTCGCCGCTCCTGCCCCCGATTCCGATGTCAATCTCGTCGAAGACGAGCACGGGTATCGTATCGGCTTCGGCAAGGGCGCACTTCATTGCCAGCATAAAGCGTGAAATCTCGCCGGTCGAGGCTATCCTCGCCAGCGGTTTGAGCGGCTCTCCCGGATTCGTCGAAGCCATGAACTCCACGTTATCGGCACCGCTGGCGCTGAACCGGTAGTACCTGCCGTCGGGGAATGGGATGCCGTCTTCAGAAAGCTCCTGGCTGATTGAAGCGTTAAAGTCCACCTGCGCCATATCCAGGTCCTGAAGCTCTTTTTTCACCGCTTCCGCGAGTTCCCCGGCTGCCTGAGTGCGCGCCTGCGAAAGCTGCGAGGCAAGGGCACCCATAAACTTTCTAAGCTGCTCGATTTCTTCTTCCAGCTGCTCTCGCCGTTCATCGGAATAGGTAATCCCCTTCAGTTCTTCCTCCGCTCTGGTCAGGTAGCCCAGTATTTCATCGACGGAGTTGCCGTATTTCCGCTTCAGGTTTCTTATCAGCTCCAGCCTTATTTGTATCTCTTCGAGTCGCTGGGGATTGTATTCGAGGTCTTCGCCGTACGACCTGACTTCCCGGGCTACCTCCGCCAGTTCGTATACCACGCCCTCCAGTCGTTCCAGTCGTGCTTTCAGTGAGGGGTCGGTCTCTGCCATCGTCCTCAGCAGAGGCATCGCTTCGTTAAGCCTGTCGATGGCTGACGATGACATGCTGTCGTCGCTGTTGATTAAGGCGTATATCTCGTATGACGCGTTTTTCAGCTTCTCGGCGGAGGTCAGGATAGCCAGTTCTCTCTCCAGTTCCTCTTCTTCTCCTTCTCTCAGTTCAGCCTTTCTTATTTCGTCAATCTGGAAATTCAGCAGTTCCGTCTGTCTGGAGAGGTCCTGTTCTTTCCCGGACAGGACCTGGAGCTCGTGTTCCGCCTGGTGAAGTTCCGAAAATTTAAGGCTGAAATCGTTCCTCAGCTCGCGGGTATGGGCGTACCCGTCCAGGAAGTCCAGGTGCTGCTCTTTGTCCAGCAGCGAGAGGTGGCTGCTCTGGCCGTGAATATCGACCAGAAGGGCGCCGACATCTCTGAGCAGGGCTCGCGGTACCGCTTGGCGGTTTATTCTCGGCGTGGTCCGGCTTTGACGCCGGAAGACACAGGTAACGATTAAAGCGTCTTCCTCCAGCGGTATGTCCTTCTCAAGGAGGAGTTCTTCGTGCTGTTTCAATAACTGGATGCCTGATATGTTGAAGACACCCTCCACTGTGGCGTCTTCGGCATCGCTGCGGATATCTTCTTCGTTAATCTGCCCCGATAAAAGCGCTTCAACGGCGTCGACCACCAGTGATTTACCCGCGCCCGTTTCTCCGGTTATCACATTGAATCCACCTGACGGCTTCCAGGTTATCTCTTCGATGATACCGAAATTCTTAACGGACAGTTCAGACAGCACTCTTTACCAAGCTCCCGGTCATCGTTTGTGATGTATTATACGTGTATCGGTTTCCGCTGTAAACTACCTCAAATAGTATCAGGTGCTTATATTCTTTCTCCTGATCTGTTTATGGATTACAGTGCGATTTACTTAACACGGTTATAAATATATAATGATTCTTGCTTATAAGGAATTAAGGTATCTCAAATTTTATCAGGAGCGGAATATGTTACTCGAAAACAGGGTTGCGCTGGTTACCGGCGGTGCTAAAGGAATCGGCAGGGGTATCTGCCTCAAATTCGCTGAAGAAGGCTGTGACGTCGTCGTCAATGCCCTGCATATCGAGGGCGCCCGGAAAGTAGGCGACGAGGTCAAGGCGATGGGGCGTAAGTCGCTGGCTATTAAAGCTGATATTTCTAAAAGCTCCGAGGTTGATGATATGGTCGCACGGACAATGGAGAAGTTCGGGAAAATCGACATTCTGGTCAATAACGCCGGAAACGTCGGGGGTGCAGGTATCGACGATTCCACGGAGGAAGACTGGGATGACGTGCTGGCGGTGAACCTGAAAGGACATTTTCTGGTGTCCAGGGCTGTCGTACCGCACATGAAGAAAGCAAAATACGGTAAAATTATCTTCCTTTCTTCGATGGGCGCCGTGCGTCCGGTCGTTTCCGTGCTGTCTTACCACGCCGCCAAAGCGGGTATCATCGGTCTGACATTGAACCTGGCTTTCGAGCTGGCTCCTCACAATATCTACGTTAACTGTATCGTACCCGGTCCCATCGAAACGCCGTTCTGGGATGCCCTTCTCGGCGGGATGTCAGAGGATGAGAAAAGGAGATTTTTCGATGCCCTCGCCAGGAAGGAAGTGCCGCTGGGGAGGACGGGCACGGCGGAAGATATCGCCGGTCCGGCGCTCTTCTTCGCCTCCGGGCTTTCGGATTACGTCACCGGTCAGACCCTCTGCGTCGCCGGTGGACAGCCGGGCTTATCGACCGAAGCGACTTATCCTATCGGCAGTTAGAGCTGGTAATGAGTAAGAATAAATACAAAAAGCTGCTGGAACCCGGTCAAATCGGCACGGTGAAGACAAGAAACCGTATCATCAAGACCGGCGCCGGCACGTTCATGTGGCATGAAGATGAAACGAGCATGAACGGTTCGGTCCTGGCTTTTTATGAGTCGCTCGCCAGGGGAGGCGTTGGTCTGCTGATTGTCGAATCCCCCACCATCGATTATCCCGCCGGAGCACGCTGGAGGCAGAGATACCGCATTGATGACGACAGGTATATCAAGGGTCTCAGCGAGCTTACCGATATCATCCACAGGTACGACTGCCCGACCTTTATGCAGATGAACCATGACGGGCCCTGGCAGACGAGACTCGGCTTCGAGCCCGACCCGCCGTTCACCGGACCGCCCATCGCCTCTTCACCCACCACTCTGGAGAATGATGGTGATTTTCACAATGAAACGCCCAGAGAGCTGTCAATCGAGGAGATAGAGCAGATTATAGATAAGTTCGCCAGCGCCGCCGTACGCGCCCGGAAAGCCGGCTTCGACGGTGTGGATATCAACGCCGCCAGCACTCACCTGCTGCATAACTTCCTTTCCCCTTTCTGGAACCGGCGCACCGATATTTACGGCGGCAGTCTGGAAAACCGCGCCAGGTTCGTCGTATCCATCGTACGGGATATAAAGAAGCGCCTGGGGGATGATTTCCCGGTCAGCGTATGTATTAACGGCATGGAGGTTGGTCAGGCTGCGGGGATAGAAAATGCCAGATGCTTGCTGCCAGGAGAGAGCCGTGCCATCGCCCGCCTGCTTCAGGATGCCGGAGCCAATGCCGTCCAGATAAGGAGTATCTGGCTGGGCTACCACGTCGGCGGGTATCTTCCCGACGTGCTTTTTTATCCTGAACCCCCCGTGCCTCTAAAATCCTTCCCGCGGGAGTACCACTCGAAACTGGGGGGTGCTGGAGCAAATCTAAACCTGGCGGCGGAGGTAAAGAGAGAGGCGTCCATCCCGGTCATTACCGTGGGCAAAATAAGCCCGGCGCTGGGGGAGAAAGCCCTGCGACAAGGCAGGGTCGATTTCATCGGGTTGACCCGGAGCTTGCAGGCTGACCCGGAGTTACCCGCTAAGCTGGCTGCCGGACGCGAAGAAGACATAGCGCCCTGTACCGCCTGCGAGAACTGCCTCGGCAGCCGCCGGTGCCGGATAAACCCGTTCATGGGCAAGGAATACAGTACAATCGAAAAAGCCGGAAAGAGGAAAAAGGTGGTGGTTATCGGGGGCGGACCGGCGGGGATGGAAGCCGCCAGAGTAGCTGCGTTAAGGGGACATGAAGTAACGCTTTTCGAGAAGGAAAATAGACTGGGCGGACTGCTTCCTGCCGCCGCGGTGGTTAAGGGGACGGAACTCGAGGATATCCCGGCTATGGTCGATTACCTGAAGCGCCAGATTACCAGTCTGGGTGTGAAGATAAACCTCGGGAAAGAAGCCAACCAAGCGACCATAGAAGAAATCAAGCCGGATGCCGTTATCCTGGCAACCGGCGGCGTACCTTCCCTTCCTGATATACCCGGCATCGAGAAACCCAGCGTGGTCAGCCCTGCCGATTTGGAGCGCAGGCTCAGGTTCTGGCTCAGGTTTTTAAATCCGAAAGCAGTGCGGTGGCTGACCAGGTTCTACCTGCCCGTCGGTAAAAGGGTGGTGATTATCGGGGGTGATATCCATGGCTGTGAACTGGGTGAGTTCTTTATCAGGAGGGGAAGGAAGGTGACAATCGTCGATAAAGCCGAAAATTTAGGCGCAGGTATGGTAGACGTGCTGATGGCTTACCTCTTCGACTGGTTCAGGAAAAAAGGCGTTGCCATACTCGGCGGCGTGAAGGAATACGTCGAGATAACCGGTGAAGGACTCACCATCATAAACAAAGAAGGTGAGAGACAGACTATCGCCGCCGATAGCATTGTCCCTGCTTTGCCGCTTGAGCCGGACCTGAAACTGCTTAAAGAGCTGGAAGGGAAAGTGCCAGAAATCTACGCTATCGGTGACTGCAGGGAACCTTTATTGATAGTAGATGCCATCAGTGAAGGGATGACCGCTGCCCGAAACATATAGCTTCTGGAATATATGACAACACAGATAAAGAAAAAGAGTAGTGAACATAGTGGTTCTTGCTGGAGAAGGGTTCACCCTGAAAGGTTCTCCCTGAAGG
Source organism: uncultured Dehalococcoidales bacterium (assembly GCA_964489895.1). Taxonomy (GTDB): domain Bacteria; phylum Chloroflexota; class Dehalococcoidia; order Dehalococcoidales; family UBA2162; genus MGML01. Next base: position 4 of record CAZBAN010000061.1, on the reverse strand, counting down.
GTTC
>CAZBAN010000060.1:8454-10870 GCA_964489895.1 uncultured Dehalococcoidales bacterium | reverse complement strand
GGAGTTCCGTTAATCATTATCGAAGACGGTACTCCGCCCTCTATACAAACCGTATCACCCAGGACTTCCTTAGCTTTGAAAAGACTGGTACGCTCGAACCAGTAGACCGCCTTGCCCCTGGGGATATCTCCAATTATTTCAAGCCGGGAAGTGCAGTCACCCTCAAAAAGCGGGCATGGCGTGAGCCCCGCGTCGATACAGGCTATTATTACCTTTCGCAGCGAAGGCCAGTAATATTTTTTAAACTGCTCCTGTGACATAAAAATATCGATACCTTTATGCAGTGGCATAAATACCCTGTTGACGCCGCTTGTTTTCCTTACAGCAGTTGCCTGTTCAATCATATATGGAGTTATTTTATCTATCGCCTCTAGCAGTTTGTCGGGGTTCTGGTATATGTCCATCAATACTCCGCGGGTACCTCTGAGAAAATCACCTATGTAGTCGAATGGCGCGTAACTGGTCGTTACGAACTGCCGGGGGAACCCCATCGACTCCATTTCGGTGATAAATTCGAAAGCTTTATTCAGCATTTTACGGACTTCCTTACCGGCTTTAATCAGACCTTCCAGAGCCTCAGCAACTTCGGGATTCCCGAAGACTGATACATATATTGCAGACATTGTATACCAGGCACGGCTGAGGTGGCGCAGCCGACTCAACGGCTCCATTAGTCCCCAGGCTCGGGGGATAAATCTACGCAACAGGAAATCGGAGGGGTCTGACAGGAAATCATCATACTCTTCGCTCTTCATGTATTCGCCTTCAACGAACTGATAGGTTGCATTGGGTTTTCCTCCGTGCCCGGGCCATACAAGCTGCTTATAGTCCAATATTTCAAGAGTAGGAGCCCATGCCAGTAAAAGGAAAGTATCGGATAAAACGTCCGGCTGAAAGTCCACCATAAATTTTCTTATTGCCGCGGCAAGTTTGTCATAATCATGCATCGCCTCTTCAAAGCTTATTCCTGCATATACCGCAGGAAAAAAGGTGGCATAGGGAGCGAATGGAACTCTGTCAGGTTGCTTGAGCTCGATTGCGTCCTGTATTCTCTTGCTTCTTTTTTTATATAGTTCTTCCGGAGTATCAGACATCTGTATTTTCCTTTACGTATATTTTAGTACTGAGTTAATGATAACATAATAACTACTAACATATCCTGCTCTTTACTGGTGGTATTTATAATGAGTTTCAAAAAAAGGACATATCGAAATCCCGTGGAACTCCTTGCCGATCTGTTTTTCCCAATCAGAAACTCAAAACGGTTAAGGGAGATAAAGTATAAGAGATTGCTATCGCCGGCTTTCCAGGAAAGGCTTATGCTGGCGGTTACTTCAGTAAGCGGCTGCCGTTATTGCTCCTACTTCCATGCCAAGCAGGCTTTGAAAAGTGGGATTACTGCAAAAGAGATAAGCCAGCTATTATCAGGCGATGTTGATGATTGCCCGGAAGAAGAGGCTGTAGCAGTAATTTATGCACAGCACTGGGCTGAATCCGATGCCCAGCCTGACCCGGAAGCCTTTGAAAAATTACAGCTAACATATGGCGCTGAAAAAACAGAAGCCATTCATCTGATGCTTCGTATGATTCGTCTTGGTAATCTAATGGGTAACACCTGGGACTATTTACTTTACCGCATATCTTTCGGGAATTGGGGACGATAGGTACGCTTGGGGAAGTATTCGGCACCGGCTAAATTCATCTCGCTGCCTTGATGCTTACGTGAGAACGATATTAAAATTTGCCTATCGCACGTGTGGCTGTTTCTGACCAGTTTGAATATTACTCTAATATGTTTTATTATGTTGGCAATTCCGTTTTAATATATTAGGATAGTATAAATAACTAAATATTCTAATTTAAGGAGGTTAATATAGCAGGAATGGATAACTTGAAGAACGTCGTGCGCGAACCTAATGTCGTGGAGCTGAAACCCTGGAAATCTATCCACTACGAAATTAAAGAACCGATGGTTACGGGACTTGGAAATGATGATATCCCCGAATCTGTCCTTGCGATGGGTTTCGCCCGTATCACCGAGCCGGTAAGCATGGGAAACCCGACTCATAAACACCCCTTCGACCAGTGGATTTACCTCATCGGCGAAACCGATAATTTCGCTGAACTTGACGCCGATATTGAAATGACACTCGGCGATAAAGTCGTTAAAATCAATTACCCCTGTTACATCTTCGTCCCCAAGGGTGTCATGCATTGCCCGCTGGATGTAAAACGAGTCGGCAAGCCGTTCATCTTTATTGACGCCAGGATTACTGAAGAGGCGTCCGTACGCCCCAAAACTGTCAAGAAACACGCCCCGATGAAGTATATTGCTAAACAGAAACAGTAAACATCGCTCTTACACATATATACAATAAAAGAGGGATGCCGTTCCGGCATCCCTCTTTTATTTCGT
>CAZBAN010000060.1:0-8354 GCA_964489895.1 uncultured Dehalococcoidales bacterium | reverse complement strand
TATTTCAATTCACATATATCCTTAACGCCAGTTATCGATACTATAGCCGGGGTCTCGCCCGCGTCCGCCCGTCCACAGAGCCATCTCTTCACCACCGCCGGAAACGATTATGCAGTTATTGAAGGGGTCGGCAACCGCCGGTACCATGTAGTCCTCGTCGAGTTCTTTCCATGGTTTACCTGAAGTTGCCTCGATACCTTTCCAGGCGTTAGTCCAGACGTCCGGTGTCTGGTGAGTGCGGTATTCCCTGACCGTCATGAAACTCTTTTTGTAAAGCCAATCGTATACTTCGCTCTTGCTCTTGAAACCGTAAAGCTGAAGGTCTCTCGCCATCTCAGGCAGCAAGAAGAAAGTCTTTCCTCCCTCTCCGTCCTTCCAGAGACTATCGATGAAGTATTCCATCCAGTTGTGCGGTCCGGGAACGCCCTTTAGTCCCAGACGTCTGGCGATACCCCCGTGACCGCTCTTCTGGAATTCGCGGTAGCCACCCGGCATGAATTCGGTATTGCGGACCGAGAAGCCCATGTGCATAGGGACAACACAGCTCTCGTCTTTCTTAAAACCGTTTTCCTCCCTTATGCTAGCCCATCCCGGTGGCAAAGCATCGTCGTTCTCAGGGAAGCAGTTAGTGAGTGAGTTACCCCAGACGCCACAGTTGGTTACGTTCGGGATATTCCCGCCAAGGTTCCGCCACATCAGCTCGGCAGCTCGGCCGATAGCCCTGTTAGCCGGGTTGCCGGGACCGAACACGTTGGTATCGAAGTTCATCTTGATTTCCTTGGCGTAAGGTCCGCTGACAACGTAAGAAACGCCGCCACGTCCGTCACCACAGCCGCCGCCGGCTTCAGCGATTGCCAGCAGGATCGGCATATGTTCCGGTTTGCATCCAGCCATGACTCCAATGGTAGCTATCTTTTCTACAGTAGCTTTACGCCTCATCGGTACGAAATATACCGGAGTATCCTTTACCCCGGAACTACCCATCTGGTTGATCCTGTCTCCAAGATACGGATGGTCAGTCTGGTAGGCGACAATCTCATCCGGTTTGTGACTGGTACCTTTAAGCATTTTTTCAACCAGCTCTTCCGTCGGTGGCACTACTGGAAGTCCGTCCGTATACTTGCATATGAGGGCGTTATTATAGAGCTGCGGGATTTCCTCTGCCTGCTGGAAAAATTCTTGGGCTTCTTCAATGGTGCCTTCGAATATATAGCGCGGGTTCGATACTTCCCACTTCGGCGGATTCTTTTCCTCTTCGGTCAACGGGCGCACCAGCGCGTCCATCAGGTCATCTATCCATGAAGCGACATCTTCGGGACCAGGTACATGGCGCGAACCCCAGATTCTCCTGATATTGGGAACGCCATTCAGTCTGCAGGCTTCTTCCCAGCATTTATCCTGGTCTTCGAAAATGATGAATACGCTGGGAATTCCATATTTCTCGATTGTTGACAGGTGGGGCAACTGCTCCCATATAGCGCCATGTCACCATACCACACCGCGGATAAGGGCATCGGTCTCACCCCACTCGCCTTCCGCCAGCGCCAGACTGCCCGCTTTGGTCGCGACGGGAGCGGCATAACTTATGTCCCATTTCACCTGAGGATATCTTTCCGGAAGCATTTTTACCAGAGGGATAAGAATGCCCTGTTCACCGCCAGCCCCGACACTTAGCGTGATTCTCGCGCCATCGAGTGTTTCAAGACGTGGCGCCAGGGGATGCTGTTCGACCTCTTCCTGAATGCCGACAGGATTAAGAAATTTGTACACTCTGTTCTTTTCTGCCATTATACCTCCTTTATTTCAGAATATGTTTAACAATTATATGCGAGAAACTCCAAACAATCAAAAGTGAGAAAGACTCACGTCTAATACTGATTTGTTAAATTGTTACCTAATGTTTTTCTTCTAAAACACATCACTTGATTTTTCTCAAGATCCCTGTCATGAATTATCAGTGTTCCGGAATACTCACACTCAAAATCGAGATTTGCTTTAACTATTTCTCTCTGAACCTTCTCCAGTTTCGGCTCCATGTGTGACTGAAGGTGGGTAGGGCAAAGCAGCAGGGCAGCGCCTGGCTTTAGAATCCTGTATAAGTCGCTTAGCAAGCTTTTTCTACTATCTTCCTCAGGAAAATAGTAGAAATGCAGAACATCAAAGAGAAGCACCACGTCCACGCATTCATCGTCCAGGGGGATTTCTGAATCCTTAGATACATCCACTCTTGATATATTATGTAAACCCATTGATTCAGCTTTACGCATCAACTCGTCTAAAACCCTCTTGTCTTTATCCAGGGCGTAAACCAGGCCACTTCTACCGATTATTCTTGCAGCAGGGAAAGTATAATTGCCCGACCCACAGCCAAAATCTAACACCTTTTGACCCTCTTTAATACCAATCTCCCTCAGTAGCTTTTCTCCAGCTCCCTCTGTCCATTTCTCTTTAGAGTTATTCATATGACGCGTTCACCAGATTTATTCAACCGTTTATTTCTATACGCATTGTCAGTTTATCTTTAAATTCAAAATCATACTACCACTAATCACTGGCGAAGGTAAAACCAGCTTATCTTTAACTAATATAGAAAATATGGTATTTTACAAATGCCGGGATGGCTAAAGCTTATAGATAATGATAACTATAAAGTGTGCCAGGTGTAAGCGTAAGGTATTCAGATATCTTAAGATTGGGAAGGGACGAGTTTTACATTGTTGGAGAGGGCGGATAATCAGGGATTATAGTATCCGCGATGGGAACTTGGTTAAGTGTCAATGCGGTAACGTCATCGGGACTGACGAGGGAAAATGGATAAAAATGAAGCAGCATTCTTTCATATATTAGGGGAGATAATAATAATAGAGCAAACAGGAGCGAAATGATGAGCATCGAGCAGGAAATTTCACGTTGTACTGAGTGCGAGGTCTGTTTAGAAGTATGTCCCACCTACAAGACTACCGGAGAATTGCTTTTTTCTCCCCTTCACAGACTTAAGACAGCGCTGGGAATATTTAGCGGAGAAAAACCTGACCCGCTTCTTATTGAGAGTATCTATAACTGCCCCAAATGTATGAAATGCGAAACGGTGTGCCCGGAAAATATAAAGATTACTGATATTGTACATAAGACTCGTGAAGAATTGGTCCGGACGGGGTTAGGACCTCTCAGCCGCCACGATGAAATTATTCAAGGAATACTGGATAGCGGGAATTCGGTAAATGGCGACCCGGCAAAACGGCTGGACTGGTTACCTGAGGAATTCAACGCCAGAGAATCAGAAACGCTTCTTTACATGGGTTGCCTGCCATCATATTTAGTCAAGGATGCTGCCACAGCCACCTATCTGGTTCTTAAGAAGCTCGGAGTGGATTTTATGATTCTGGAAGATGAGGGCTGCTGTGGTACTTATATGTATGAAGCAGGCAGAACAGACATAGCTGCGGATTTCTTTCGGAAAAATGTGGAAAGATTCAAGTCTCTGGGAATAAAGAATATTATAGTTCCCTGTAACGGTTGTTTGAAATGCTTCAAGTATTTTTACCCCAACTTACTGGGGGAGACGGGTTTTGTTGTACAACACGCACTTGAAGTTATTCTGGAGAAACTAAAGGATAATCCTTCAATCATTCATTCACTCCCACGTGATATAACATACCAGGATTCCTGCCGCTTATCACGCGGTGAAGGAGTTATCGAAGAGCCGAGAGAGCTCCTGAGGATGTGCGGCGCAAATATAAATGAGCCTGAAGCAGATATAAACAGAGAAAACACGCCTTGCTGTGGGGCTGGAGCGGGTATACGCTCCGTATACCGGGACCTGTCAATGCAAATCGCAGCCGACCTGCTGGCTGGCTTCCCTGCCGATAAGATAATCAGTGCCTGTCCTTTCTGCACTTTCAATCTTAACTATACTTCCAGGAAAAAGGAGATAGGAAAAGAAACCACGTATTTCACTAAATTTGTGCTCGATGCGTTAGGTTAGCACGAACCGATGAAAAAGGTCGCCGGTTTTCATGCATTTACAGCCGTTATAACCGCCCGGCATACATCCACGTCCTGCTCAGGCGTCCCTCCGCAGACCCCTACACCGCCGATTACTCTACCGTCAACTTCAACAGGCAGACCACCGGGTATAACCGTCAGGCGGTCATTCCAGTTCCGGGTATTGAATCCCGCCCCGGAGGCGGAATGGCTTCCAAAGCGGCTTACCTCCGATGTGGGCAGCTTAAAGACGGCAGCCGTCCAGGCTTTGTCGTGAGCGATGTCGGCAGTGGGAATCAGGGCACCGTCCATCCGGTGCAGGGCAACAAGCCAGCCATTATCATCCACTACAGCGATGCTGCATAGAATGTCACTCTTGTTCGCTGCTTCGATTCCTACGGCGATTATTTTCTTGGCTATAGCTAAGGTGATTTCCATGGTATGACCCTCTACATCACTTCAGAACTAATCATAAAGCGCAGTAATACCCGACTGGCTGACACTTGTGTCACTGATATCTCCGGTCCCTGAAGGAATACCACTGGTACCGATTCCGCCGATAATCTCGTTCTCTTCATTGGTAATCGGGATACCGCCTGGAATAAAGCACAAACGCCCTAAACCTCTGCCCGCCATTCCCAGAGCATGGTTGCCGAGCTGCCCGTCGACGCTACGCGGGTCCAGCCAGCGGGATAACATCAGAGTAGGCAGCTTGAAAGAAACGGCGGACCAGGCTTTTTCGATGGCTATCCAGGTGGTTGCTATAGCGGCACCGTCCATCCTGTGAGCGGCAATTACAGCTCCCGATTTATCGACTACAGCTATGCTACAGGGAGTTTTTGCGATGTCTCTTGCCCACCTTTCGGCGGCTTCCAGCATTTTCTCAGCCATTTCCAGAGTCAGTTCTTCCATATCGTTTCCTCGTATATCAGTCAGGCAAGTCAGCAGTCGCAATCATATCAACTGCTATCCCGTCCGGTTTACTCACCACTATATCGCCTATTTTAACCGGGGGACTCACCATAATTCCAGCCAGAGCCGCCGCTACTTCCAGCATTTTCGTCCTGGGTATAGGTGCGGATGTCCTGACCGGTAACAGTGGTCGCACGCTTCCCCGGGTCAATAATGTAGTGCTCAATATTCGAACCGGATTCCGGTATTCCTCAACAGTATACTTCTCTCCCTGTTTGCACCTGTTTCCCTCGATGTCTGTCACCTTTCCGCCATCAACGGTTAGCGTCACAATACACCCCATCGGGCATCCCACACAGATAATCTTTTCTTCAACAGCCACTATTTTTGTTCCCTCTTGTCGCAGCTAACGGTAATTTCCTTCACTCCTTCGACCTTCTTTAGTTGTTCCCTTGAAATTTCAACCTTGAGCATCTCACTTGGTTTTACCACTCTCAACGCTCTGGTTAATACATTGCCAATCCGGAGCCGGACATTCTCTTCCATATTACTGACTCTCATATAAAGGGTTACACCATCCAGCCCGCTGATTGTCTGCGGCACTACATATCTGATATTGTTACCTGCTTTCAGCTTGATTTTTGTCTCAGCTACGGGAGACCCGCAAGCAAACCGGGCAGCGCTTTCTCCGGCAAGTTCACTCTCAAATGAAACGTTATCGACCAGGTCATGGACGTGAACGACATTACCCCCGGCAAAGATACCCGGTACGCTTGTCTGTCTACTTTCATCCACAACGGGTCCGCCTGTTACTTTATCCAGTTGCACCCCCGCCATCTGTGAAAGCTCATTTTCAGGAATAAGCCCGACCGATAGCAGCAACGTATCACATTCAATATCTCGCTCGGTGCCGGCAACCGGGGTATTATTATCATCTACCCGGGCGACTGTCACCGCTTCGAGACGTTGCTCACCGTGAATTCCGGTAACCGTATGCTTGAGGAAGAGAGGAATATCAAAGTCATGCAGGCACTGCACTTCGTTCCTTATCAAGCCGCCTGTATAAGGCAGAATCTCTAAAACAGCTTCGACCTTCACGCCCTCGAGAGTAAGACGACGTGCCATTATCATCCCGATATCACCCGAACCAAGAATTACCACTTTTTTCCCCGGGATATATCCTTCTACGTTGACGAACCTCTGTGCGGTACCGGCGGTAAAAATGCCGGACGGTCTTGTTCCCGGTATCCCTATGGCTCCTCTGGCCCTCTCCCGGCAGCCCATGGCAAGAACGATAGACCTGGGATTGATAGAGACATAACCTGACTCCCTGTTAACGGCTTTTATCTGTCTTTCGGGGGTAATCCCAGTCACCATGGTTTCCAGCAGACTCTCAACTCCGGTATCCATTGCTTTCTCTATAAAACGATGGGCGTATTCGGGACCGGTAAGGTCTTCATTGAAGTAGAATAATCCGAAGCCGTTATGGACGCACTGATGGAGCAGTCCACCCAGTTGCTCAGCTCTTTCCATGATAACTACATTATCCGCGCCGGACTCCTTTGCTTTTATAGCAGCGGCAAGTCCTGCCGGTCCTGCACCTATTACGGCTACATCAATATCCTGTAAATTCACGCTATTTCCGCACCTTTATAAGTTCCTTGGTTTCATAAAGAAGCTGCTCTGACCCGTTCCCTTTCTTGGTTATTTCTTTTTCCGACACACCGAGCTCACGGGAGAGGATACTTATAACACGGGGCAGGCAAAAACCACTCTGGCAGCGCCCCATACCTGCCCTTGTCCTGAACTTTATACCGTCCAGCGTGGTAGCCCCCCGCCTTATCGCTTCCACTATTTCTCCCTCGGTCACGGTTTCACAGCGACAGACTACGTGACCGTACCTGCTATCGTCGGATATCAACGTTTGTTTTTCTTCCTCCGAGAGAGAATCAAAATCGGTTATCCCTTTGCGGCTGGGATTGAAATCAGGCTTTTCATTCAATCGCAGCCCTTCCTGCTCCAGGAGTCTGACGACCTCCTTACTGGTGGCGGGTGCAGCACTCACGCCGGGGTAACCGATTGAGACGTTAATAAATCTGGGTACATTCCTGGAAGGACCAACCACACACTCATGCCAGCCAAGTTCCCAGTTACGGAACATAAGAAAGCCGCTGAAATCATGAATAATATCTTTTTCGGATATATCAGGTACCAGCCGGCGCGCATTATCCAGGGCTACCCGGGCCATCTCTCTTGTGGTAACTTTTTCACCCCGCCTTGCAGCCTTCATAGGTGTCCCGATAAACAGATTTCCGTGTATGGTAGGCGTAATAATATTACTCTCTCCCGGAGCTTCAGGTCTGGCGTGCACTTCATGGGTAACCATGTCACTTACTTTTTTATCAAGGACGGCTACGTATCCCCTTACCGGGTAGACAACAAAATCATCGGCATCCACCATCGCCGCTAACTTATCTATTGAAGCGCCGGACGCATTGACAATATATTCACAGGATATTGTACCCTGACCTGTATCTACCTCGAACCCATCGGTAACTGTTTTAATAGCCTGGACTGTGGTTCCGGTTATTATCTTGATTCCGTTTTGCTCCGCATTTTCAGCGAGAGCGATACTTAACCTTACAGGGTCGGTAACGGCTATGTCCGGGTCGTACAGGGCACCTCCGGCTTCTTTCGATATATTCGGCTCCATTTGCCTCAGCTCTTCGCGTCCGATAAGCCGATGAGAGGTAAAGCCGATTTTTTCTGAACGGGCTTTCAACTTCTCGTATTTCTCCCGTCCCTCGTCATCAAAGAAGACCGCAAGCTCGCCGGTTCGTTTAAACGGGACATCGAGTTCGCTGCAGAGCCTCTCCATCAGGGGCATACTGTCCTGGACAAGCCTGGTACGCTTATATTCAGGTCTGAATTCAAGGCTGTCGGCACCCTGGCAGACAACGCACATATTAGCTTTGGTGCTGCCCCAGCCTATGTCAACTTCCTTTTCTACCAGAGTAGCATCGACTTTATACCGGGACAGTTCTCTGGCTACGGCAGTTCCAAGGGCGCCACCACCGATTATCAATACTTCAGTTTTATGCATAATTAACCGCTTGCTATTTACGTGTACTGAAGAGCCTTACGCGACAAGAAAGACCAGATTTACAGAAATATATAGTCGATTTCCAATGAAAAGCTTACCACTGAGGTTACTGATGGTCAAGAGTCTGGCATGGCTCGCGGCAGAATAGTTACGCACGATTCTATCCCGGATAACGCGGTTAGAATTTTCCTGCCCCCGCGATTATCTTCGATAAGAAGTTTCTATTCCTTGGGCAGACTAAAGGTGCGTAAGTTAACAGGTCCTTCCCAATCAAAACCAGCTTCATCAAAGTTCTCGAGACGCTTGGCATCCAGAGTTGGCCCCAGGTACAGCGCATGGAAGAGAACAGGCTTTC
>CAZBAN010000059.1:0-12098 GCA_964489895.1 uncultured Dehalococcoidales bacterium | reverse complement strand
ATAATTTCAACTACTTGACAATCTGACTAATTTCTTATATGCTAATTGAAAATGATTTTCAATTAGGGCGTGGAATGAGACTTACGGAAAGAAAAGTTACATCGGCACTGAAACAGCGCGGCTACAAAATTACCCCGCAGCGAAGGGCGGTTATAAAGGTGGTTACCTCCACTCAAGACCATCTTACTCCGAACGGTATATACGATAGGATACGCCAGCATAGCCCCGGTACCGGGCTGGTAACCATTTACCGCACTCTGGAGATACTCGCCGAGCTGGGACTCATCTGCGAGGTGCACACCGGAGGCAACTGCCGGAGTTACACGACCGGTACCCAGCAGCACCACCACCACCTGATATGCTCCGGTTGCGGCGTGGTTTTTGATTTCACCGGACACCATCTCAAGAAACTCGAGGCAAATCTTGCCGAGGAGAGCGGATTCAGAATAGACGGGCACCTGCTCGAATTCACAGGTCTATGCCGGACCTGCCAGAAAGCGTCTTAAAATCTAGTTCAGCACGTTATTTTCAGAAAAATCCGGTAAACAGCCAGTATATCTCAAACGGGAAACAAATGTTAAAACGTATAATTAGTGAATTGAAGGCACACATCCCCTTCACCGCCATGGGAGCGGTCAGCGGTATTATAATCATGGTTATAGTTATCCTGACCGATGTCCCCTCCCACCTCTCCCTAGATGTATTTCACATCCTGCATCCAATTCACGTCATCCTGAGCGCCCTGACGACGACTGCCATGTACAGGAAATACGGTCATAAAAAAATCTGGGCGGCGGTATTAATCGGCTATTTCGGCTCTATCGGCATCGCTACCATAAGCGATGCAATAATCCCCTACGTGGGGGGAGCCATGCTCGGTCTCGATATAGAGTTCCATATCCCATTTATAGAAACTGAAATAATGCACCTCATCGGGATACCGACATGGATTCTGATAAACGCTTCGGCATTTCTGGGTATACTAATCGGCTACCTGGTACCCACCACCAAAATACCTCACCTCGGCCATGTCTTCCTCAGTACCTGGGCATCGTTATTCTACTTTATCGCCTACAGTGTAGCCGAATGGCTTCCCTTACTCGGTCTCATTTTCCTGTTTCTGTTCCTCGCCGTCTGGCTCCCCTGCTGTGTCAGCGATATCGTATTTCCGCTGCTCTTCACCAGAGCGAGTGATAAAAAGCTGTTACACCAGCACGTATAACCTATTATCTTCATCAGGAGAGATAAATGAAAGTTAGCATAACCACCCTCAGTGAAAACACGGCACCACATGCCGGCCTCCTTGCCGAACACGGGCTCAGCATACTCGTTGAAACGGATGAGGCAAACGTACTGATGGACACCGGACTGAGTATCTCGGTATGCCAGAACGCCGAATCCCTTGGAATACAGCTGGGCAGAGTAGACAAAATAGTCCTGAGCCACGGTCATCACGACCACACCGGCGGTCTACGCCAGGTCCTGGGCAAGATGAGGAAAAGAGTGGAGGTAATAGCCCACCCCGATGTATGGTCGGCGAAATATGCCCACCGGGAGGGCTACGAGCCTATATACATCGGGATACCCTTTGAACGACGTGAACTCGAGAGTCTGGGCGCTGACTTCAATCTGAGTACGGAGCCGGTAAAAATATCCGAAAATATCATGACCACCGGCGAGATTCCGATGAAAACGGACTTCGAAAAGATAGACCCGTACCTGAAGGTAAAAGAGGGTACCGAGCTCAAACATGATAAAATCCTTGACGACCGGGCGCTTATTATAAACACCAGCAAAGGGCTGGTTGTCATTCCCGGGTGCGCCCACCGCGGAATAATCAACACCCTGTACCTGGCGCAGGAACTGACCGGAGTGAAACAGATACGCATGGTAATCGGCGGCTGGCATCTTATAGGCTCCACTGAAGAGCGGGTATGGCAGACCATAGCCGCGTTGAGAGAGCTGGGAGTACAGAAAATAGGGGTCTCCCACTGCACCGGGCTACCGGCAGCGGTGATACTGGCAAACGAATTCGGCGAGGACTTTTTCTTCAATAATGCCGGCACTCATGTTGAACTTGACTGAAGATTAGTCGTATTATGGGACTGACAATGAGGCGAGAGTCCTGACAGAGGAGGGTAAATGGACCTGTCCGTCCAGATAGCGCCGAAAAGTCCCCGCGGTCTCCTGCTTAATAACCCCGTCATGACTGCATCCGGCACCTTCGGCTACGGCACGGAGGACAGCCATATGTACGATATTCAGAAGCTGGGAGCTATAGTCTGCAAGGGGACCACCCTCGAACCCAGGGACGGTAATCCCCAGCCGAGAGTCGCCGAGACGGCGTCCGGAATGCTGAACTCGATAGGGCTGGAGAATATAGGCGTAAATGCCCTGATAAAGGAAAAAGCGCCGGTATGGGCAGGCTGGCAGGTGCCGGTTATCGTCAATATCGCCGGTGAAACGGTAGAAGAACACGCGCGGGTGGCGGGTCTGCTTGACAATGTGGACGGAATCAGTGGCATCGAAGTAAATATCAGCTCCCCGAACCTGAAGGGGGGTGGTGCCGAGTTCGGGGTGAATCCTGATACGGCGGCAGAAGTTACCGAAGCCGTCAGAAAAGTCACTTCACTGCCGGTACTGGTCAAATTAACTCCCAGCGCTCCGGATATAACCGCGGTAGCCAGAGCCGTCGCTGAGGCTGGAGCCGACGCCTTAACACTGATTAATACCCTGAAAGGCATGGCTATTGATATTCATGCCCGCAGGCCGGTGCTGGGCAACGTGACCGGAGGCTTGTCCGGACCGGCGATAAAACCGGTGGCACTGTATATGGTCTACGAAGCGGCCGGCGTCGTGGATATACCGATAATCGGCTGCGGAGGCATAGCCACCGCCGGTGATGCCCTCGAGTTCATTATGGCTGGCGCCACCGCCATCCAGGCAGGCACGGCAGGATTCAGTAATCCCCATGCTCCGCTGGATATCCTGGAAGGAATCGAGCTTTTCATGGAAAAAGAGGGAATAGACAGTCTCAGCGACCTTATCGGTGCCGCCCGGCGATAAGTAAGCCATTCAGAGTTCATTTACCCGCTACTCCCGTTTACAGCGGTACCCTGCCCGCCGACAATTATACTCTTGTTTTTTATGGCACAATCCTTCCCGAGTAGCGCTTTTACCTGAGATTTGCATTTTATCGGCGTATGTATTACTCTATTTCCGATTACAAAGGAGAAGGAGAAAGTAATAATGAAGGATTTCGCAGGAAAAGTTGCGTTTATCACCGGCGGAGCTTCCGGCGCCGGACTTGGCCAGGCTAAAGTATTCTCGGAAGCAGGCTGTAAGGTTGTCATCGTGGATATCCGCAAAGACCATCTTGACGAAGCAATGGCTTATTTCAAGGACAAAAAAGCGGAAGTCCATGCCATACAACTGGATTTAACGGACCGCAAGGCATATATGGAGGCTGCCGACGAGGTGGAAAAGGTATACGGCGGTCCGCCTCAGCTTCTTTTCAATACCGCCGGCGTCAATGCCTTCGGTCCGGCCGAAGCCTCGACATTCGAAGACTTCGACTGGATACTGGGGGTTTGTCTGGGCGGAGTTATCAACGGCATGGTGATATTCGTCCCACGGATGATACAGTCCGGCAGACCAGGTCATATCTGCACGGTCGCCTCTATGGGAGGTCTGATGGCAGGTCCCACCACCGCTCCATACTCAGCCGCCAAAGCAGCGGTTATCAACCTTATGGAGAGTTACTATCAGTCACTTAAACCGTATAACATCGGCGTAACCACCCTGTGCCCGGGCGGTATCAAATCCAATATCGGCGAGTCGGAGTATACGCGACCGGAGCGTCTGAAGAATACCGGATATAACACAAGTGAAGATACAATCGAGTTTATGCGCCACCACTATTCATTCGGAATAGAGCCGGTAGAACTGGCACAGATACTCAAAAAAGCAGTCGAGAACGAGCAACATATTGTCATCCCCATGGACAACCCGGAGGAGATGATGAAGGGCACTCTGGAGCGTCTGGTCAACTACGTCACTCCTGAAGGCACGAAGAGACAGGAAGAGATGATGACGAAACGCAGAGAAGAAATGATGAAGCGAATGACCGAAGAAGGTCCCATGGCAGGCGCAGCCGAAGTTAAATGGGGGTCCGCCAGAGAGGACCTCACCTGGGTCAAGAGTACCAGATATTGATAAAAAAAGGATATAAACCTGAAGCCGACATTTTTTCCCGGCAAACATGACTACAATATAACACCGAAAGATATAAATAGAATGGGGGAAGATAATGACAACCGAACCACGGTATTCAGTAATGAGTCCTGAAACTGGAATCCGGAGAAGTAAGAGTAAACCTCCGCCTTTTATACGTGAGCCCATGCCGTCCAAGCCTGATTTCGCCAGCCGGCTGGATACGCTGGAGAACAAAACCATTTACATGGTGGATATCGGCTTCGGCGGCGGCTATAACTTCATGTTGCAACTGGAGAAATGGTTTAACGATAATATGCCGTCGGTCACAACGGTGGTAAGGCGTAAACCGGGGATGGTATTCATGGACGACCAGAATGAACTCTGGGAGGAGGCCAAGGAAAAGGGCGATGCAGTTGTCCTCGGCGTAGCCGGCTGACCGGGCTGTATTTCAGCGGTCGCTGGAGGCACCACAAATCTTGAACAGAACTATAAAATCCCGGTTGCTCCTGTCTCAAGTTACACGATGGAAAGCGTGGCAAAAGGTGACCAGAGAGGAGCTTCTTTACCTTACATATTCACGCCGCACCCGGTGATAGGTCTGGCTCCCGAAATACTCGATGGTTTCATCGTGGGCAATGACCCGGATACCGGCAAACCTGTTATCGAGGAAATAATCGACACATTGACCAAACCGGTAACGGGAAGGGAGTCGACACCGGAACCGGCTAAAGCTAAAGCTGCCGCGGCTCCCCAGCCACTCCTGGAACCGGATACCGAAGATAACCTGCAGCGTCTATTCTATGAAAGAGGCTGGACGGAAGGATTACCGATAATTCTCCCCACCGAGGAACGAGTGAAAAGGATGCTTGCCGCCACCAGCGCTTCTCCGGACGACGTGGTCGGTGAATTTTTCCATATGGATGTCGGAGAAATGGTCGAGTACACGGTCAGACACGTAGCTGTTGTTGCTGTGATGGCCGGCGCCAGGCCTGAATATTTTCCCGTGATACTGGCTGTTGCATCCACCGGGATGTCATCACTCTCGCCCTCGACGACAGCCTTCGCGTCTATGCTTCTGGTGAACGGGCCCATCCGCAACGAGATAGGGATGAACTCAGGTCTCGGTGCCTTCAGCGCGGTGAACCAGGCAAATTCGGTAATCGGCAGAGCCTGGACACTGATGAGTATCTGCTGGGGATATGCCGAGCCTAAAAAGACGCTGTGGAGCTCTCAGGGGAGTCCGCTAACCTATAATAACATGTGCGTTGCCGAGAACGAGGAGAGGAGCGTCTGGACGCCTTTCCATGTCGATAAGGGTTTCAAGGCTGACGAGAGCGCTATCAGTATATTCCATGGATGGGGCATGATAAACAGCCCCGGAGCAGCCTCCCACCGGACACTGGATGAGGAATTATCCCTTGAGTTCGGGGTAATCCCGCCGCTTAATTCCGCCGCCACCATAGTAATTGACCCCGAAATAGCAAGGGACTTAAAGGAGGACCGTGGCTTTGCTACCAAGCAGGATTACTGCAAGTATCTATCCGAGAATATCAAGATACCCGCGGGACAGTACTGGAAAACCGATTATATAGATATGCTGGTGGCATCCGAGGCGTACAAGGGAGTAGAGCCTTACGCTTCCTGGAAGAAGCTGCCCGACGATGAGCTGATAGCCCCCTTCCATATCCCGGAGAATATCAATATCGTCGTCGTGGGTGGAGGGGTAAGCCCATTGTGGAAAGCAACCGATTACCGCCACGGAGTTAGCGTATCCGTCGATAAATGGCGCGCTTAAAAAGGACCTTGATACACGTAAAATAAACGAGCCGTTAAACGGCTCGTTTATTTTTCCGGTGTAGCTGAGGTATCAGCAGGCAACACTTTTTCTGTTTGCTGTCCGGTGGTAAAAGGTTACCCTAAGTGCCTATAGCCCTGGCCTGGGATGATTCCAATCCATCGTGTGCGTTTTTCCTCAAAATTCCCAGCAGTTTTTTCAGCAGAAAGGCATCGTCTTCAGTAACTGACGACATTACCTGCTTTACAATCTCGCTGGCAACCGGGGTGGTCTGCTCGAGAACCTTCCACCCCTTAGCGGTCATCGTGACATTGACGAACCTCTTGTCCCTGTTATCACGCTCAGTCCTGACGAGTCCATCTCGTTTCAGGCGGTTAACTACCGTCGTGATATCATGCCGCTCCCTGAGCGTACTATGGGCTAGCTCGGAGGGTGTTATGGTCCCACCATTATTGGCTATGACTTGCAGCACCATGTACCTGATTACCGAGAAACCCGCCTTGAAGAACCTAGCTTCTGCATACTTCAGTACAGCATCTGCCGTCTGTACGAAAAGGATAAACGATTCCGTAATTGTGTCACCAAGGTCCACATTGAACATACTCCTGTCACCCCTAGCCATTTATACATCGCCTTTCACCAGATTCGGTAAATAAGAGTACATTGCCCTTCAGAGCCCCGCTGTAAATTCAAGCGGCACTTCTAATGCATAATATTGATAGTAAAAATCATTGACTAACGGTTGTAGGCTTTTTGCAGTGCCTTTAAGAGGTCTTCCTCAGTGGTTTCTTTCGGGCTGGAAGCCGTTAAAAATTCGGCAACGGCTGACTTGGCAATTTCTGGAAGCGCCGATTCCTTGATATTAAGCTGTTTCAGCGTTTTTTGCCCTATTTTCCGATTGAAATCAATCAGCGCATCCCGAACCATTATCCCTGCTTTTTCCGCGGAAACACTTTTATCAATCTTTAGACCCATCGCTATTCCGGCTCGCCTTATCGCATCCGGTACAACATCGGAGATAAACTCCACTATCTCCGGAAGGGCAACTCCGCAGGCATTCCCGTGAGGTATATGGTACATAGCGCCAAGCGTATGACCTACCGAATGTCCAAGTTGTGTGTTTGAATTAATGAATGACCAGCCGGCAAGCATTGCAGCAAAACTCATCTCCGTCCTGGCTTCGATATCAGAACCGTCTTTCACCGCTCTTGGCAGGTAAGCCACCACCAGTGATATAGCCTTTTCAGCCAGCACATCAGCCATCGGATTTGCCCTGTTGGCAGTCAGTGCCTCGATGGCGTGACTGAGTGCATCCACACCGGTATCAGCGGTAATCGAAGGCGGCATCCCCACTGTCAGAAGAGGGTCTACAATCGCCAGTGTGCCCCTCACAAAGGGACCACCAATACCTACCTTCTTTTTCACCTCGGGGTCAGTAAGCACTGCAACGCTCGTCACTTCACTGCCCGTCCCTGATGTAGTCGGAATCAGGACAATAACCTTACCCTGCTTCATGGCAGGACCACCCATTTGCGTATATTGCTTTATCGGTGAAGGGTTCGTCAGCAGGATATTGGCGGCTTTCGCCGTATCCATGGTACTCCCGCCACCGATTGCCAGTACTCCGTCTACCTTTTCCTTACGGCCTATTTCTGCGGCTTCTTCCAGAGTAGGAAAGGGCGGGTCCGCCTGCACTCCCTCATAGAATGCCATCCCGATGCCGGCTTCTTTAACGCTTTTAATGATTTTGTCAGGGATTCCGGCTTTCTTCACTCCCTGGTCGTAGACTACCAGCACTTTTGTGCAACCGAGTTCTTTTAACCTTTCTCCGGTCTTCAGTGAGGTATCCGTGCCAAATAATACGGGTGGTAGAAGATTGATATTAAACTCCATATTCACTCCTCCTTATTATATTGCTCAAGCGGCTACGATTCGCATTGAGTTACCTATATCGCTTTACCAGGGCTGGCTCCAGTAAGGTATCCTCGCCTTTCCTGATTTTATCAGGATTGACCGCAGGTTCAACACCTCGAAGTATATCAGTAATCACAATTCCTGGCTAGTCCTGATATCCATAATATTTCATCAAGGTGCAGAACTTGTCTGGCGTATTGACACTTTATACCTAATTTGTTTATCTTCAATGATAAGAAAAGAAAGGGGATAAAGATGGCTGTCAAATTTTTATCAGAAGAATGGATAAAGGCTCTGATGCAGGAGCTTAATGAGAGTGAGGCTTATAGGGAGGCTGCCAGGGATTGGGAAGGTGATTTTTACTTTATTGTAGAACCGGAGGGCAATATCAAAGAAAAGGTCATTTATTATATGGATTTATGGCATGGCGAATGTCGCTCGGCCTGTGTCATCACCGATGAAAAAGAGAAGAACCCCGCTTTTAGAATCTCAGCGCCCCTAAACAAATGGCGTCGAGTTATTGAGAAAAAGCTGGACCCTATTCAGGGCATGGTAACCAGACAGCTCAAACTCCAGGGAAACCTGATGAAAATAATGAAAGCTCCTAAGGCAGCTATGGAACTGGTAAACTGCTGCACTCTCGTTCCGACCGAATTCCCGGAATAAATAAGGGGAAGGCTAAAGATGTGGTATTTTATAAGTCCTGAAATCGTTTACGGGGAAGACGCATTATCGCGCCTGGATGATCTTGACGGAAAGCGAGTCTTAATTGTCTCCGACAAACAAATAGCAGGTATCGGCTTTACCGACCGGGTAATTGAACACCTTTCTCAAGCCGGAATAGACTACCAGGTCTATGACGAGGTAGAAGCAGAGCCTTCTATTGAGACTGTTAAAAAGGGGGCAGAAGCAGCCAGAACCTATGAGCCGGACTGGATTATAGGGCTGGGTGGAGGCTCGGTTATGGATGCTGCCAAGGCAATATGGGTACTGTATGAAAGACCGGATATCGAACCGGCAGAGATAAATCCCTTTTCCCCTCTGGGTTTACGCAAAAAAGCAAGACTCATTGCCATTCCAACCACTTCCGGTACCGGTTCGGATTGCACCTGGGGAATAGTCCTCACCGATACATCCGAAAATAGGAAGCTTGCGTTGGGTTGCCGTGAGGCTCATGCCGACATCGCTATTGTCGACCCCTTGTTTATTACCGGAATGCCCCCGCAACTTACCGCCGATACGGGCATGGATGCCCTGACTCATGCTATCGAGGGCTACACCAGTAACTGGAAAAACGACTTCTGCGATGGTCTGTGTCTGAAAGCAATCCAGCTCGTTTTCCAGTACCTTCCCCGGGCGTATAACGATGGGAAAGACGAAGAGGCCAGAGAAAAGATGCACAATGCGGCTTCAATTGCCGGGCTGGGCTTTGGCAACTCTATGGCTGGTCTGGCTCATAGCACCGGGCATTCTCTGGGGGCTGTATTTCACATACCCCACGGCAGAACCGTTGGCCTTTTTCTGCCTTATACCATCGAGTTCACCGCTGTGGTCGCTGCCGATTATTATGCCGAAATAGCCCATTTACTGAAACTGGAACACATGGAAGCAGAACAGACTGCCTTCAGTCTGGCTCAGGCAGTGCGGCAGTTAGCCCGGAGCATTAACCAGCCCCTGACCATCAAAGACATGGGAATCTCCCGTAACAACTTCGATAACTCTCTGCCAAAACTGGTATCAAATGCCGATACGGACACCCAGACGGTTACGTCGGCTCGCATCCCGACCGCCGAGGAATTTGAAAAACTCTTTCGCTATGCTTATGACGGCAAAACTGTCGACTTCTAGATGACAATTTTTCAGGTATTACTTCATAGATTGCACAGGAGGTAAACACCGTGGATATGGTAACCGGATATACTGGTAAATTGCTGCGGGTGGATTTAAGCAGCGGACGAATCACTGAAGAACCATTGAATGAAGATTACGCTCAGGCTTTTATTGGCGGCAGTGGGCTTGCCAGCCGCTACATTTATGACATGGTCACGACATCAACAGACCCGCTCGGCGCTGAAAATCCCCTGATATTCATCACCGGACCTCTAACCGGTACCAATGCTCCGTGCTGCGGGCGATTTACTGTATGTGCCCGTTCACCCCTTACCGGCTTCTGGGGAGAATCTAATTCCGGTGGTATCTTCGGACCTAACCTTAAGTTCGCCGGCTACGATGGTGTTATTGTCACCGGCAGTTCCCCGAAACCGGTTTACCTGGAGATATCTGAAGGCAAAGCAGGGCTCAGGGACGCCTCCCAACTCTGGGGGCAGGACAGCTACCAGACGCAGGTAAAAATCAAAGAAGAGATACAGGAACCAAAGGCAAGTATCGCCTGCATCGGCATTGCCGGTGAGAAGAAATCGAGGATTGCCGCTATAATCAACGACCATGGTCGGGCAGCCGGTCGCACCGGACTGGGTGCCGTCATGGGCAGCAAGCAGCTTAAAGCCGTTGCTGTTTCAGGTAATGCCAGACCCCGACTTGCCGCCGAAGAATCCTTTACCCAAGCTGTCCGTGAAGCTTATCATATTCTCAAAAATGATATGACCGCTCAGATGTTCCGTCTCGGCGGCACGGCTATCTATACCGATATCGGTATGATGTACGGGGATGTCCCGACGCGTTACTATACCCAGGGAGACTTTGATGTCTCCAATCTAACCGGCGGTGCCATGGAGGAGACCATTCTCACCGATATTGTGGGCTGCTATCGCTGCCCTATCGCCTGCGGACGGAAGATTAAGCTGGATAAGTATGGGGTGTCCGAGGCTGATGGTCCTGAATATGAGACTATCGCTTCTCTGGGTACCATGCTGCTGATAGATGATTTACCCGGTATCGCCTACGCCGGGCATCTGTGTAACCTATACGGGCTGGACACAATCAGCACCGGGGCTACAATCGCCTTTGCTGTCTATCTTTTCGAAAAAGGGGTGCTCAGTCTAGCCGATACGGACGGTGTGGAGTTGAAGTGGGGAGATATAGATACCGTCATCAAGCTGATAGAGAAGATAGCTCGCAGGGAGGGTTTCGGCAGCACTCTGGCTGACGGTTCACTATCTCTGGCAAGACGGTATAAGGCGGAAGAATCAGCGGTTCACGTTAAAGGTCTGGAAGTGGCTATGCACGACCCACGGGCTTTTAGCGGCATGGCAGTCACCTATGCTACGTCTCCCCGGGGAGGATGTCATCTAAACAGTGATTTCTTCTTTATGGAAATGGGTGTCGAATTCCCTGAACTGGGCATCCTGTCCTCACCGAGAGAGCAGTGGACGGAGTCAAGCAAGGAAAGGGCACAAATGGCAGCCCGCCATCAGGACTGGCGCAGCATTTACGATGCTCTGGTTCTATGCAAGTTCGCTAACCTGCCAGCCAGCCTCATCACTGGACTTCTCAACAGTGCAACAGGCTGGCACACTACTCCCCAGGAATTACTTAAGAGTGGTGAGCGGATTTTTAATATGAAGCGGTTGGTGAACCTTAAATTTGGACTCAAGCCAGAAGACGATAGGCTGCCGAGCCTTTTACTTGAGCCCCTGGCGGATGGAGGTGCCGCCGGTAACGTGCCTGACATAAACCTGATGCTCGAGGAATATTACAGGTTCAGAGGCTGGAACAGGACAACCGGTAAGCTGGAGAAGGAGAAACTTCAGGAATTAGGACTTGATAGACTGGCCTAACCTGAATCCTCTGTTTTCTGTGCGAGAGGGGTTCACCCTGAGAATTCACCCTGAAGGTTTCATCCTGAAGGGTTCACCCTGAAGGATAAGGGGTGAGGTAAATACTAACAATAGAAAATATGTCAATAAATACTCAAAGCATAATAGTAATTCCACATAATATCTCCAGGGTCAGAGTGGTCATACCGCCGCCGGGACCCAGCCGGTTTGCAGAAGTACATTTATCCAGGGTCACCGCGCTATCCCCCGGCTTGAAGTCGTGTTCAACGGCAGACGATTCTCAGGGACTTTTATCCTCATTTTCGGTAAAAGTAAGATTGCAGTACTACTATAAGGGAGGTGAATATGGTTTAACAAAAGTGACCTTTGGTGGGGAAGGGGGGACAATAGGCAGAACTTTTGAACTCTCCTTCGCCCTCACATTCTAATATAAATAC
>CAZBAN010000058.1:0-12193 GCA_964489895.1 uncultured Dehalococcoidales bacterium | reverse complement strand
GGATACGGCGGTCTGTTCAGACCCATCTTACACGTAACGCCTGCGGACTACGATAGAATGATAAAAGTCCACCAGCTGACTCCTCTGCAACTGACTTTAACGGTAATACCCCGGATGATTGAGAGAAGAAAGGGCACTATTATCAACGTCTCCTCGCTGTCAGCCTACGCGCCCACGCCGGCAGGCGGCATTTACCAGGGAAGCAAGTCTTTTCTGAAACTGTTCTCCGAAGCCCTGCATATGGAACTCAAAGATAAAGGTATCAGGGTACAGGCTTTGTGCCCGGGGTACGTCGATACCGACTTTTTCCGGGATTCCAAGAGCGAAGAGGAAAAAACAAGTATACTAAGCGGGTTTCGTACCCGGCTGACGATGTCCCCCGATTCGGTCGTGGATTATTCGCTGAAATGCCTGAAAAAAGACCGCGTGATATGCATTCCGGGAGCGATTTACAGGCTCTTATGGAGGCTGGTCTCGGTCATACCCGGCAATCTTTATTATAAATGGACATCCAGATTAATCCGTGTCGAATAAGAATAAACTTCCTCACCCGATGTGAAAAACCCGCCGTCTCTGGTTTGCCGGCTGAAGGGTCTGACTGTATAATTAACGAAACTTAGAGATTGAAGAGAGATATGGACGTTACATTCACCGAAGAGCAGGAGATGCTGAGGGCTTCAGCCCGCGATTTCCTGGACAATGAACTCACCGAGAGCGCCAAGAAGGAAATTGAGTCGGGCAGTCTCGGCTACTCCCCGGAACTGTGGAAGAAGATAGCCGACCTCGGCTGGCTGGGGCTCGTCTACCCGGAGAAATACGGCGGCTCGGAGATGAACCTGGTTGACCTTGCAGTTCTCTTTGAAGAGATGGGCAGGGCGGGTCTTACCGGACCTTATATGTCCACGATAGTACTCTGCGGACTGACGATTCTCGAAGCTGGCAATGACGAACAGAAGGCGACCGTATTGCCCGAGATTACAGAAGGCAGGTCAATAACTTCGCTGGTCCTCAGCGAACCCGGTTCGGGGCGGGAAGGAATATCATGGCGACCCGAAAGCGTGAGAGTCACCGCTGCCGCCGAAGGTAACGATTATCTAGTAAACGGCGCCAGGCTGTTCGTACATGACGCCAATATAGCCGACAGGTTTCTCGTCCCTGCCAGGACGGATACTAGCGGGAAGCCCGGGGAAGGTATAACCCTGTTCCTGGTCGATACTGAAAGCCCGGGTATCAGCATAGCCCGACTGGCTACCACCGCCGGCGATAACCAGTGCGAGGTCATCTTCAATAACGTACGCGCTACCGCCGACAGTATTATCGGCGGACTCAACGACGGCTGGACACCCCTTTCACGCTCAATTAACGCCGGGACGGTAATGCTTGCCGCCCAGATGCTGGGCGCGGGGCAAAAACTTCTGGAGGCATCGGTGGAGGACTACGAGAACCGGGTACAGTCGGGTACTTCCTTGGGCGTGGAAGAATACAACGAGGAATACATTACTAATCTACGCCGGGATATAGAAAGCTGCCGCCGGACAATCTATCAGGCTGCTGAAAAACTCGCCGCCGGCGAGTCCTGCGACTTTGAAATGAGTATCATTGAAAGATGGAGTAAATATAAAAGCTGAGAACGCAGTTGCTTCTCAACTCACTATTGGGCGTCTTTATTCACCTTCTTCGCTGTCATCAGATATAGAGGCAGCGAATATTTCGCTGAAATCGGGAAGGTAGAACGGGAAAGAAAGCTTTCTTTACTCACCGTCCTTGGAAGTATGTAATACACGGAAGGGTCGGTACCGAACCCCGGGTGAAGCTGAACCGCTTCTTTATCCCTGATTAGCTTCGATACCTCGCTGTCAGGGTCGTCTAGGTCGCCGAAAAACCTTGCTTTCGCCAGGCATATATTTACGCAGGCAGGGGTTGCTTCCCAGTCCACACCCGGCTTCAAGCCCTTCTTAACACCTTCGTCGATTCTATCGGCACAGAAATCGCATTTCAGCACCACATCATGTTTGAGAGGAAACAGGTCCTCCGCCTGCTCTTCGTACTCAGTAAGACCCTGTCCCGGAAAGTGCTCCTGCCTGTCCGAGTAAAAAGTGCGCATTTGATAGGGGCAGGCATCCACGCAGTTCTTACAGCCGGTACACTTTTCATAATCTATCCAGACTATGCCGTCCTCACGCTGCTGTGTGGCGCCGGTGGGACAGGACTCCAGGCAGGCAGGCTCCTTACAGTGATTGCATAAGACGGGATAGACGTGTTTTATCACATCAGGATATGTACCGGTCTCCGAAATCAGCATCTTTGCCCATGTCATTCCCGGAGGCAGGAAGTGTTCCTGCATGCACTTTACCACGCAGCCGTAGCAGCCAACGCACTTGTTCAGGTCTATTACCATGCCGTATCTCACCCGTCAGCCTCCACCCGTTTAGCCTTCACCTTGACGCAAATTTCGAAAGCGCCGCAGATAGGGTCGATGTGTTTCTGGTCGGCTGGCAGCAGCTCGTTAAAGTTCGTGCCCTTACCTTTAGCTATTGGCCTTCCTTTTGCCCAGCCGCCGAGTCCGACCACCGCCACCACCTGCCTGTGCAGGAAACGTGACAGCTTCACGCGTCCCGTCACCTTAACACCTTTAAAATTCTCCAGGCAGACCGTGTCCCCGTCGCTGATGCCCCGTTCCCTGCCCGCTTCCTCGTGCATCACTATGTTATAGGTATAGGGATCTGCCTGGCTCAGTTCATCCACCCACGGGTTCTCAGCCATGAACCGGTGGGTGTGCAGAACGTCCCGCACGGAGACGCCGACAAGGTCGAACTCCGAGTCCGGAGCTACATCCGTGTACATTGCCGCCGGGAAATAGCTCAGCAAAGCGGTATACTGAGCCCAGTCCATGTGAATTCCGATTTTCTCTGCCCTTTCTTTTACCGGCTCTCTGTCCTGTTCGTTAATCTCGTAGTAGACGGGTATGCGGGCGTCTACATAGTACCTCCAGTAGCACTCTTCCGGCTTCTTTTTCCACGCCATCATGCCGTTTTCCATAAACCATTCTATACCGTGGTCTTCACCGAAATAGAATCTCAAAGAACGGTCGGTAAACTCATAGCTGCCGATTCTTTCACCGGGCTTGATGATATCATAGCTGGTTATCGGCGATTCTTCCTGCTCCCACTTCATACGCTTGGTGGAAAACCAGTTCTCCAGAAAATTGTTATAGTCTTCCCTGATGCCGACCCTGTCAGCAAGGTCAAATAAAATGTCCAGGGTAGACCTTCTCTCGTATTTAGGCTCGCAGACCGGCATCCCGACGTGGAAATTCCAGTCACTCATACCGATTGGGTAGTTAAAGAAAAAACCCTGCGAAGAGCTGGGGTCGATATTTTCCAGGAAGTGGCATTCAGGCAGGACGATATCGGCAAATCCCTCGGTGGTCTCATTGTGAACGGTGTTGATAGAGAATACGAAAGGTACCTTTTTAAGAAACTTCTCGGCTGATTTCGAGTTGCCGGCACTCATCACCGTGTTGGCACCGTACAGTCCAAGTGCCTGCGGCTCGTAGGGACGTCCGGCATTGGTCCAAATCTCGTCCCAGTCATCGCAGTAAGGATACGGGTTCCTGCCGGCATGGGGGAAGATATCTGTAAAGTTGAGCAGTCCGGGTCCTGCCGATTCCACCGGAGGCCAGGGTGCTTTCGAGAACCAGACCCCCGGTGTCAGCATCCCGTCATAGCTTGCGTAGGGCTGAAAGCTGGGTCGCCCGGTCTCAGGGTGTCCGAACCCCCTGACCGTCCCCGAACCGAGTATGCCGCCGCAGACGTCCTGGTTGCCCAGCAGCGAGTTTAAGAGAGTCAATGCCCCGTACTGGTGAAAACCGTTGGAGTGCGTGTTTACGCCCTTGTAACCGACAACGCAGGCTGGCCTGTAGGGTACCTCAACGCCGTCTATCTCTATGGTGCTGCCTATCCGGGCTTCTTCCACCAGTTCACTCGCAAGCCGCCTTATCGTTTCCTCGGGTACGGTGCTTATTTCAGCCGCCCAGGCGGGTCTGTACTGCTTCAGGTGCTCTTTTAAAAGCTGAAAAGACGGGTGACAGGTTATTCCGTTAACGGTATACTCTCCCGTTATAGCGGGTCGGGAGAGGGTCGGGTCATCGTACGTCTTGGCTTTGCCGTCCTTCTCGTCCCAGATTAGCGGGTGTCCCGTTTCCTTGTCCCTCACGAACAGCCTGTCAGGTCCGGAAAGGTAGGGACCGTTAGTTTTATCTCTGATGTAGTCTGCGTCGTAAGTCCCTATCTCATTGACGATAAGGTTTGCCATTGCCAGAAACACTGCTACGTCGGTACCCGGTAGAATGGGTATCCACTCGTCAGCCTTGCTTCCGGAGATATAACCCACCGGGTCCATCACCACCATTTTCATGCCCCGGTCTCTGGCTTCAGCCGCTAGCCTGACTGCCAGGCCCATACTGCGCCCGCCGGCTACTCCTTCGTTACCGCCGCACCTGAGAACGTAGTTGCAGTATTTATAGTCCGGCAGGATATCCCAGGCTCCGTGCACCTGCGCGCAGATATGGTGGGCAACCGCCCCGCAGGCAGTACCCACGCCGCCTGCCGCCCGGTTGAGAGTGCCGAATGAAACAAAGAACCCGCCGGCAAGCAGGGTAGCCTTAAAAGTGGTACCGGGACCGGGGGTAAAGCCCCAGACAAGCTGCCTGGGGTCGGTTTCTTTTATCGCGATGAGTTTTTCGGCAATCGTGTCAAGCGCTTCGTCCCAGGATATCCGCTGCCATCCGGGGTCTTCCCCTATTCCCTTTACGGGGTTGGTCCTCCTTACCGGGTAGTTCACGCGGTTGGGGTCGTGATAGTCCATGATGGTTGCCACGCCCTTTCCGCACATTCCACCCCGACCTCCGAGGTCGCTTTCGGGAACGCCTTCGATAGCCACGGGAGAGCCGTTAACCACCCTTACCCTGGCACCGCACAACCCGTAGCAGCCCCCGCAGATGGTATACGCCCAGTAGTCCTTACTGCCTGAACGGGAAAAAATCCTGCAGTCTTCTCTCTCTTTCAGCAACTTATCGTTCTGCATTGTTTCTTCTATCTTTCTGAAACTGCCCGCCCGGATATCAAGGGTGCAATATTCTTCGGGTGAAAATACTCATCCAGTATAATACTATCTGTAAATGTCTACGCCTTTTGCCTTCAGCTGCGGACCAATAACTTCTATCGATTCTTTACTCAGTGGATTTTCCGTGGCAACGGAAAGGTTTTCCAGGCTGTCGCAATCGAGAAGCGGGGATAAATCGACTATCCTGTTCGAACGAATGTCGAGCTCGGTTAAATTATCAAGCGAAGCCAGCGGGGATATATCACTGATAAGGTTGGAGTAGATAGATAGATTCTGGAGTTTGACCAGTGAGCTGAGTGGTGAGATATCCTTTATCAGGTTGGCACTGAGGTTGAGTGTCTCCAGATTGGTGAGTGAAGCCAGAGGAGTAATATCATACACCTGATTGGAAGTCCCCGGTGATTCAATGCTTCTGAAAAATCTCCCCTGGGGTGCTATTGGACCCAAGCTCAGATACCTGAGACCTACCAGCGTAGATAGCGCTGAAATATCAGTTATCTGGTTACTACTGATATCAAGAAATTCAAGCTCGGTAAGCGAAGCCAGCGATGATATATCGCTTATCCTGTTACTGCCCAGATATAACTCGGTCAGGTTGGTAAGCGAACTCAGCCCGGATACATCAACCACCTGGTTTCCCCAGAGGCTTAAGAAACTGAGGTTGGTTAGCGAACCCAGTTTTGAGATATCAGCTATCTGGTTATTGCCGAGGTCGAGTGTTTCGAGAATGGTGAGGGATGCCAGAGGCGACACATCGGTTATCTGGTTACCATATAACTTTAGCGTTCTTAGAGTGTTGATTGAAGATAATGGCGATAAATCGTTTATCTGGTTTTCCTTCAGGTCCAGAGTGACCAGATTGACGCAGTACTCCAACCCGGTAAGGTCGGCAATCAACCCGCCTGTTTCTGATGTTTCCAGAATCATTTCGGTGCTGCTTTCAAGCGAGTAAACCGCGTCAAGTTCCCATGGATATATCAGACCGTCAGGTTTATCTATCTCATATCTGATAAGTGCTTCCAGACTGGCATCCGGGAAACTTACGGCTTTATTACCGCAGCCGGTAAAAGCGATACTGGTCAGTGAAAGACCTATCAATAAAAGTAGCAAGGTTTTTTTATGCGTCATCGACCTTATTCAAAAAAAGAGAAAAAAGAAGCTTTGTGCGACAAGTATAAAGCGGCGAGCGTGGAGTGTCAAGATTGAAAAACTGTATAGCTTTTACAAACCGGGACTAAATTGATAGAATACCATTTACTCAACCGGCCTATAGAAAATCCAGAGAATAAAATAGTACCCCCGAAAAGAAAAATGTAAATACAAAAGGAGGGACTCATGGAACTTAACCTAAAAGACCGTGTAGCGATGGTGACCGGGACCGGCAGCCAGATAGGCATGGGTAAGAATATTGCCCTGAACCTGGCGCGGGAAGGGTGCGACGTAATCTCGGTCGATATGGACATAGAAGGAGCACGGAAGACTGCCGATGAAGTAAACTCCCTGGGACGCAAATCGGTTGCCTACAAACTGGACGTATCCGATAATAGCGAAGTCAAGAAAACGGTAGCAGCGGCGCTGGCGGAATTCGGTAAGATTGACATCCTGGTTAATACCGCCGGCGGGACTTCCGCCGCGGGACCGATTCTCCAGGCTTCCGAGGAGAAGTGGCAGAGAGATGTGAACGTAAATTTCCTCGGGTCGATGTACTGCGCCAAGGCTGTCCTGCCCGGCATGGTGGAGCGGCGCTACGGTAAAATTATCAACTTCTCGACCGGTATCGCCCTGACCGGCATGCCCGGTTCCAGCTCGTACGCCGGGGCTAAAGCCGGACTGATATCCTTCACCAAGTGCCTTTCAATGGAAGTGGGACCATCGGGAATAAACGTGAACTGTCTGCAGCCCACCATGGTAATGACCAACTTCGGGACTCACGCTACCATGGACCCCAAGGTAGCCGGGGAAATGGCGGCAAGGCAGCCCCTGAGGAGGCTTACCACGACCCAGGATATAGCCGACCTGGTGACTTTCCTGGTATCCGATGCCGCCAGCGGCATCACGGGAAAAGTCATCGAAATATAGATAGCTAACGAACTGCGTTAGTAATTGAAAAGGCGGTGCTGACTTGAGTAAAGAAAATACAGACGACAGCCGGGTTATCGAAGCGCTGACCGCTAATGTCCTGAACACGAAATTCGAAGACATCGAGCCGGAAACGGTTGAAAACACCAAAATGCGCATCCTCGATACTATCGGCTGCGCCATAGGCGGCGTTAAAGCCACCGGCAACACGGAGCTTATAGAACTGGTAAAAAGCTGGGGTGGCAGGCCGGAAGCCACCATCATATCAGACGGCGCCAGGGGACCTGTCCATGACGTGGCAATGGTGAACTGCGTTCTGTGCCGCGGTTTCGACCGCGGTCCTCTGACCCTTATTATCGACGGTAAACGGTTTGCCAATCACGTCAGCGAGACAACGGTACTGACAGCCGTCGCTCTTGGAGAAAGCAAGGGAATAACCGGTAAGGAGTTAATCACCGCCCTGGTAGCGGGCGATGACCTGGCGGCTAGGGTTCACATCGCCATAGACCGCCCTCTCCCGGGTCAGGGACCGCCTGGCAATGGGTTCGGTCCGCCCCGCGGTGTCCCGCCTTCCCGAGGTTCGGTGCCGGTATTCGGAGCGACGGCAATCGCCGGACGCCTGCTAGGTCTTAACAGCTTCCAGCTGCGGAACGCCTTTGGCATCGCCACCAGCATGGCGGCAGGCAGTCCTTTCGGCCTGTGGGAGGGAGCCAGCACCTTCGGTAAGTTGAACCAGGGAACTGAGGCGCGCAGCGGTATCAACGCCGCCCAGCTTGCTAAAGCCGGCTGGATAGGCATACCGGACGCCTTCTTCGGCGAACGCAGCGGCATGTACCGCGGACTCACCAGTTGCGACCACGCCGAAAGGGTCACCGATAATCTGGGCAGGAGATACCACGTCGAGGTTTGCTTCAAGCCGTATCCGGGCGGCAGACCTACCCACGCCCCTATCGAAGCGGCTCTTGCACTCCTCCGCAATAATGATGTCAAAACCGAAGACATAGAGAAGGCTGTTTTACGCACTTCGCCGATTGCCACGGCGGCGCATTACGCCAAGCCGTACAAAATCGGGGACTACCCCACCGGCGACGCTCTCTTCAGCTACAAGTACTCCGTAGCCAGCGCCCTGGTAAGAAACCGGGCTACCAACGAGGACTACACGGAGGAATTTATACGCGACCCCAGAGTGCAGGCACTGATTGGTAAAATAGAGCTGGCGGGACTGGACAGGGACGAGGGCGTCGAACTCGAACTGACCATGAAAGACGGGCGTGTACTCTCTGAGTACATCCGGGTAGCATCCGGCGACCCTTCCAATCCTCTGCCCAGGGAAAAATTGTATGCTAAGTTCATGGAGCAGGTTGATTATTCTCAAACTGTAAGCAGAGAAAACGCTGAAAGAATGATAGAGATGGCTGAAAACCTGGAAGAAATCGATAACGTGGCTGAAATGGTGAGACTGGCAGGTAGATAATATGTGGACAAGTAACAACGGATGTGTTAAAAATTGAGCTACCTGTCGTTGGATAACGTATACGCTATGAGTATATCGAATTAGGACAAATTCTTTAGGGAGGATTATATGCAACAGACCATAGAAGAAATCATTAAAAAGCCACGAAAAGCGCACTGGGAAGAGGACTTTCCCGTTCTATACGAACCCAAAATACCCACCATGGACAAAAAGCTGGTTATTGAAGCGGCAATTCCCGGCTGGCTGCCCACCACCTGGTGGGAAGAGCGGGGAATAGAAGGCCTGCCCCCGACGACGATAGAAGGGCAGGCTGAAGCCATTATAGAGTGCGTAAAAGCAGGAGCAACGGTAATCCACACCCACCCCAGAGACCCTAACCCCGGACTTCCCATGTTCGGGGCCGCCGGCATCAGGCGTCACGCTGAACTGCTAAGTGAGATTATGGACCTTTGTTTTAAGGAAGTAGACTTCATCACTGCCCACCACAGCTGGACGATGGACCTGTCGAAAAGCCGCGACGTCGACTACATATCCATGACACAGGAATACCTGAACGTCGGCGAGGAAAAGGGAATAGGCAACAGGGATGTCCAGGCTGCCCTGATAATGACCGAAGCCGCTTTCACCGACAAATGCGTTATGTCAACAGACGCAGCCCAGATAGGCGTTGAGTTCATGGAATCTAACGGGGTCAAGCCGATGTTCTCCATGCAATCGTTTTCTTTCCCCAAGTTCAGGAGAGTGCTGTTCGACAATGATTTCGCCAGGTGGCGTCCCTACTGGGTAGCCATACAGATGGGCAAACATAACGACGACCAGGTATTCTCCGACCCCTGGTCTTATATCCAGACCATTAATAATATATCTATGTTCCGGGAGGCGCTGCCCGATGATACATTCCTGGGCCTGCACGCGGCAGGACGCAACTGGCTGCCGGTGGCGGTCATCGGTATCCTTTACGGCATTGAGCTTATCAGGGTTGGACTTGAGGACCAGTTCTGGCTGTATCCGCACCGGGACGATATATCTCAGAGGGCTTCGGACACCGTGCGAATGGTAGCCGATATCGCCAGGAGCCTGGGCAGAGATATAGCCACCGTCGATGAAGCCAGGAGAAGAATCGGCATAGAACTCACCCCCACATTATAGTTATTACAATGCTTAACGCGGGAGAATAATATGAACAAAAGACAGCTTGGCTCGACCGATATTTACCTTTCGACAATCGGTCTCGGCACATGGCCCATGGGCTCTACCTTCGGCGGGATGAGCTGGGGACCGCAGGACGACCAGGAATCAATAGCCACCATCGCCGACGCGGTCGAACGGGGCATCAACTGGCTGGATACCGCCCCGACCTACGGAAGGGGTCACTCCGAAGAAGTGGTCGGCAAGGCGCTGAAAAAGCTGCCGGATAAACCGGTTATATGCACCAAGTGCGGGTCGACCTGGGACAAGGACAATAAAGCGACATTCGAACTCCACGAAGCCAGCGTGAGAGCCCAGTGCGAATCGAGCCTGAGAAGGATGGGGATAGATGTCATCGACCTTTATCTCGTCCACTGGCCCTTCCCGCTCGAGCACATGGAAGAGGGCTGGCGGACCTGCAGCGAGCTTGTAAAGGAAGGAAAAATCCGCCATATCGGGGTGTCCAACTTCACCATCGAACAGATGGACAAACTCCAGCCGATTCATCCAGTCGCTTTCATGGAGCCGCCCTACAGCATGATTGAACGCAGAATCGAAGATGAAATACTCGATTACTGCAAGAAGAACAACATGGGGGTAATCGTTTACAGTCCCCTTCAGCAGGGAATACTTACCGGCGTTATTAAAAACGCCGACGAGCTGGACGATATCGACTTCCGCCGGAATAATCCCCACTTCAAAGAGCCTGAACTCAGCCTTAACCTTAAACTGGTCGAAGGATTGAGACCAATCGCAAATAAGTACGGCAGGAGCGTCGCTCAGGTCGCCATCGCCTGGGTGCTGAGACAACCTGAAGTAACCGCCGCCCTTAACGGAGCGAGAGCGACTTCCGAGATTGAGGACAGCGTCCTTGCCGGGGACTTTGAGCTGTCTCAGGAGGACATTGCTGAAATCAATAAACTGCTGGAAAAGCGTCAGAAAGAAATGCCTCCCCCGCCGCCTCCGGGAAGCGGACCGGGCGGACCCCCCGGAGCTCCTCCGGGCAGACCTTAGAAGGGAAACCGAAAGGTAATCAGAGAAGGAAGAGAGCGAGATGAGTGAAATCACCCGTGAACTGGCAGGGTTCGCCGCTGAAACCGGATGGGAAGACCTGCCGCCCCGCATTATCAAGGAAACAAAACGTATCCTCATGGAGCACATCGGCTGCGCCCTGGGAGCGTTGTCGACCGATAAAGGGAAGATGAACGTAGCCCTCGCCCGGAGGTACGGCGGTCCGCCGGAGTCCTCGATAATCGGCACGGGTGATAAGGTTGCCTGCGTGAACGCCGCGCTGGCTAACGGCGAACTGATGATAACCCTCGATTACCACGACATCATCGCCGGCGGTCACGACGGCGTGTACGTCATACCGGCGCTGCTGGCGCTGGCTGAGACCGTCAACGCCTCGGGGAAAGACCTTGTCCTGGCAACTGCGCTGGGACTCGAGATATCGGCAAGACTCGCCAGGGCTGTCGGAAGACACAACATCACCCCGGAAGATGTACGGAGGCAGAAAGAAGGCAGATTTGGCTTGACAGGAAACGCCTATTCCAATTTCGGTGCCGCCGCCGGTGGAGGCAGGCTTCTGAAGCTGGACGAAGAAAAAACCCTGCACGCCATGGGTATAGCCGGTCACCTCTGCATGGTCCTTTCTTACGGCAGGTGGGGAGCCGACGGCCACCGCTACATGGCAAAATACGGGGTGCCGGGATGGCAGAGCACGGGCGCGGTAACGGCGGTACTCCTGGCGGAAATGGGATATACCGGCGACACCACGGTGCTGGACAACCCTGAACGCGGATTTACTTTCTTCACCGGCTATCCTAACTGGTACCCGGAAGAACTAACCGGAGACCTGGGCAGGACCTGGTGTTTCGATTACCGTCTGCACTACAAGCCCTACCCCTGCTGCGGGGTGTTTCACTCGGTGCTCGACTGCTTCTGCGATATCATCGAGCAGAACAACCTTATGCCTGGCGAAATTGACGGCGTCAGGCTGTATACCCGCGGCGGCATGATGAGACCGCCGCCGGAAAGCCCGGACACACCTGCAAATAGAGTGCCGGAGGGTATTTCGGCAGCCCAGTTCAACCTGCCGTATAACGTCGCCGTCGCCGCTCACAGGGTTACCAGAGGCGTGGAATGGCTTGACCCGGAAACGATGAAAAATCCTGAGATACTCGCGTTTATGGACAGGGTTACGGCGGAGCCGCACCCCGATTACATGAAAGCGCTGGAAGAAGACCCGCTCAGCGCGCTCAGCAAAGCCGAGGTCACGGCAGGAGGAAAGACGTTTACCGTCGAAAGAAAATACCGTCGGGGGACCGC
>CAZBAN010000057.1:5907-12693 GCA_964489895.1 uncultured Dehalococcoidales bacterium | reverse complement strand
CCGATTTCGTCTCCATGGAAGACGGTACCGGCATCGTCCACGTCGCGCCTGCCTACGGGGAAGTCGACTATGAGGCAGGAGTGGAGAAGGGACTTGATTTCGTCCATACGGTGGACCTGCAGGGGAACATAACCGGCAGTTATCCATTCTCGAGTAAGTTCGTTAAGGATGCCGACCCCATGGTGCTCGAAGAGCTTGATAAAAAGGGCCTGCTGTACCGCAGTGAGACCATCAGGCATACCTATCCTTTCTGCTGGCGCTGCGATGCCCCTCTGCTCTACTATGCCAAGCAGACCTGGTATATCCGGACGACAGCGGTCAAGGAAAGGCTCCTCAGCGGCAACCAGGAGATAAACTGGTACCCGGACTATATCAAAAACGGGCGTTTCGGCGACTGGCTTGAGAACAACGTCGACTGGGCTTTGTCGCGTGAGCGCTACTGGGGTACGCCGCTCCCGGTATGGCAGTGTGAGAATCCCGAGTGCGGTTGTTTCGACTGCGTCGGCGGGGTCGATGAGTTAAAGGCTAAGCCGGGCGTTACCGCTTTCAAGGAACCCCTCGATTTGCATCGACCATTTGTCGATGAGATAACTTTTTCCTGCCCGGAGTGCGGCGCCACGATGCGGCGGGTGCCGGAGGTAATCGACTGCTGGTTCGATTCGGGAGCGATGCCGATAGCCCAGTCCCACTATCCCTTTGAAAACGGGACCTTGCTCGAGGACGGCCGCTTCCCCGCCGACTATATCTGCGAAGCTATAGACCAGACACGGGGCTGGTTCTATAGTCTCCATGCCATATCAACGCTGCTTTTCGACCGTCCTTCTTTTGAAAACGTTATCTGTCACGGGCTTATCCTGGACGCCAAGGGTGAGAAGATGAGCAAGTCCAAGGGGAACGTGGTTGACCTCCAGATGATACTGGACAAATACGGCGCCGACCCCCTGCGGTGGTATATATATTCAGCCGTACCGATGGGCAACTATATACGCTTTGATGAAAGAGCCATTGCCGAGGTATCCCGGCGCCTGTTCCTGACGCTCTGGAATGTCTATTCTTTCTTCGTTACTTACGCCAGCATAGACAAGTTCGTGCCCGGTTCGGAAGTGACTGGGGCGGAGCAGTCGGAGCTCGACCGCTGGATTCTGTCCGGCCTGAACCAGCTTATCATCGACGTTGACAACGCCCTGGACAATTACGACCCCAGGACAGGGGCGTGGCAGATAGCGACCTTTATAGACGAGCTGTCCAACTGGTATGTTCGCCGGAGCCGGCGGCGTTTCTGGAAGAGCGAAAACGATGCCGATAAACTCTCGGCGTACAGCACTCTCTACGAATGCCTGGTCACGCTGTCGAAGCTGCTCGCTCCCTTCTCTCCTTTCATAGCCGAGGAGCTGTACCAGAACCTTGTCTGTTCGATAGATAATAAGGCGCTGGAAAGCGTCCACCTGACCGATTTCCCGGTGGCTGATGAAAGCAGGATAGACGCAGGGTTATCGGAAGCCAACAGGCTGGCAATGAAGGTATCCAGTCTCGGCAGGGCGGCGCGGAGCAAAGCCGGTATCAAGGTGAGGCAGCCGCTGGCGGTGAACTATGTCGGTGTCGGTTCCGAGAGAGAAAAGCGTGCTCTTGAAAGCGAATCTATCAGGCAAATGGTGTTGGACGAGCTTAACGTTAAGACTCTGGAAGTAAAGTCTTTCGAAGAAGTGGAAGCTCTCGAAAAAGAGGAGGGCTACGTGGTTGTCAGTGAAGGTAATACCAGTTCTGCTGTTTATACCGTTCTGACACCGGAGCTGGAGGCGGAGGGAATGGCGCGGGAGCTGGTGCACCGCTTGCAGACGATGCGCCGCTCGGCTGGATTCGATATCGCCGACCATATAGAGACCTACTACGAGGCTGACGACTATATCAGCGGGGTGATGACAAATCCAGATACGGCTGACTATATCAGGCAGGAGACGCTGTCGCGGCAGATAACTGAGGGGTTGCCGGGAGAGGTTGATTTCAAGGAAACCTATAAGTTAAGCGGACACGAGGTCTTATTGGGAGTAAAGAAGCTGGACTAAAACTTAGTCGGGTCTCTTGATGAGCGTGGCGGCGGTGGTGTATTCGGTGTTGTCCCGCCAGTAGACTATCTCCACTTCCTGTCCCACGCTGGCGGAACGTATTCCTATTACCAGGTCGTCTACCGAAGTCGTCTCGATTCCGGCAAAACTGGTGATGACGTCCTCCGGCTTCAGGCCCGCCTGGTCTGCCGGGCTACCGGGGACCACCTCCACGATGAAAACACCTCTGTCTATCGACAGGTTGAAATTTTCTATCACGTACTGGTCTACCGGGTAGAGGCTCACGCCGAGCCAGGGGTGAGAGGCGAAGCCGGTGGATATTAGCTGCTCGATAATCGGTATCGCTTCCTGGCTACTTATGGCGTAGCCGACGCCCTCGACTTCGACCTGTACCGTTTTTACGCTGTTGATGCCGATTACCTCTCCCGCCAGGTTCACCAGCGGACCGCCGCTGTTGCCGGGATTGATGGCGGCATCAGTTTCAATAAGACCGTACAGCACCGTGTCCACGTCCACCTGCAAAGAGACGCCGGTACGGCTGACTATCCCCTGGGTGGCTCTTATCCCCTGTCCCAGCGAGTTGCCGATTGCCACCACCCAGTCGCCAATCCTCATTTCCGAAGAGTCTCCTACCCTGGCTGCCGGGAGGTTTTCAGCCTCGATTTTCACCACGGCAAGGTCTGTCAGCGAGTCGGTGCCGACTACCTGGGCATCAAATATCCGCCCGTCATCGAGTATTGCGGTTATGGACTGCGCTCCTTCCACCATGTGGTTATTGGTCACGATATAACCGTCGTCGCTGATAATCCATCCCGAGCCGGCTGATTCCTGAGTGCTTGGCCGGTTGAAAAAGTCACGGGTCATAATCTCTGTATTGATAGCCACAACGGACGGTTTGACCATGGCTACCACGTCGGCTATGTTGGGCAGTACCGGTGATTGCTCTCCGGATACTGTTATCACCGGCTCGGTCTCGACAGGTTGAGATTCTTCCAGGGCGGGCGCCGTTTCTGTTTCTCCGGTAGCTTCATCAACTTGAAGACTGCAACCGGCGCCCATAACCAGCGATAAAGCCAGAATCAGGCAAAGTATTATATATCTATAATTCATTCTTTTCACGGCTAATATAATTTTATCATATCAATAATTTATTAAGAAATGATTAAGAGTCTGGGAACTTCACTAAATCGATGTTGGAAAATAAGGGGGCTGGTGTAATCGCCAGCCCCTTATCTTAGTATACCAGTATATGCCTTTATTCCCCGGGTACCTTTGGTAGTTCGAGTTGTGCCTTCCTTACTTCTTCCTCAGGGTAGGCATAATCTACGAGTTTACCCGTCAAGTAGGCATCATAGGAAGCTAGGTCGAAGTGCCCATGACCGCTGTGAGCTATCAGGATGGTCTTTGATTCGCCTGACTCTCTGCACTTGAGGGCTTCATCAATGGCTACCTTGAGATCGTGACAAGGTTCGGGACCAGTGATAATGCCTTCGGTGCGGGCAAACTTTACCCCCGCCTCAAAGACGGCAGTCTGGTGTTCTGCTCGGGCTTCAATCAAGCCTAGCTTATGGAGGTGGCAGATGATCGGTGCCATGCCATGATAGCGTAGTCCGCCGGCATGGATTGGGGGAGGAATAAAGCCATGACCCAGGGTATACATCCTGAGTAGAGGGGTGAGACCAGCTAGATCTCCGAAGTCATAGGCATATAATCCCCTGGTTACACTGGGGCAGCTTTCCGGTTCAACACAGATAATGCGCAGGTCTGGTTTCTTTCCGCTGATCTTGTCTCTTATCCAGGGCAGAAATTGGCCGGCGAAGTTCGAGCCACCGCCAATACAGCCGACAATGATGTCAGGATAGGCATCAGCCATCTCCATTTGTTTCCGCGTCTCCTCGCCAACAATAGTCTGGTGCAGCAAGACATGGTTAAGCACACTGCCCAGAGAATAATGGGTATCATCATGAGTTACAGCATCCTCTACTGCCTCGCTGATAGCGAGTCCCAAGCTGCCGGGGCAATCGGGCCACTTCTCCAGCATATCTCGCCCTGCCTTAGTATCCGGGCTGGGGCTGGGGACACAATTTGCCCCCCATGTCTCCATCAAGATGCGGCGATAGGGCTTCTGGTCGTAGCTGATCCTGACCATATAGACCTTCAATTCAATGCCGAAGAGCACACAGCCGAAGGCTAGAGCACTGCCCCACTGCCCGGCACCTGTCTCTGTAGTCATACGCTTGACGCCTTCTTTTTTATTGTAGTAGGCTTGGGCTACCGCTGTATTGGGCTTGTGGCTCCCTGCCTGGCTGGTTCCCTCGTATTTATAGAAAATCTTAGCCGGTGTATCCAGAGCCTTCTCCAGTCGATATGCCCGATGTAGCACTGTTGGTCTCCAGGTGCGGTATACTTCTTGCACCTCCTCCGGGATTTCAATGTAGCTCTCAGGGCTGAACTCCTGCATGATAAGCTCCATCGGAAAGAGGGGTGCCAGGTCATCAGGAGTTACTGGATTGCCGGTGGCCGGATGCAGAACCGGCGGTAGCGGCTCGGGTAAATCGGGCAGGACATTATACCAGTGGGTCGGCATGTCCTTTTGGTCAAGAAAAAACATTGCTCTATCCATTTTCTCCTCCTTTTATTCTTAAATTAGTTTCTTTATCTAAATACCCTGTAGGTAGTATCTGCGATACGATGTAATTCCTGCGGTATTCCAAACAAAAGACCCCCGCCCCTAAAGGGGCGGGGGTCTATTTCCGCGGTGCCACCCTTCTTGGTCAAAACCGTTAATCGGCTCGACCATCTTTATCAGGTACAGAGCCTGTGGCTGAGAGTGATATGCTCAATACCCCAGGGTTTGATAACGCCTCCCCGGCGGCAAAGCCTACTCTCCCGATGAAATCTGGATTTCAGTTTGCGGCTCCCAAGTCCATTCACCTTCAGCGCTGACATCGGCTCACACCCCGGGCACTTGTACCATTAAGCACCACTTCCGACTCTCTGAGACCCGCTTCGAAGGCTACTAGTCTTGTTCCCGGCCTTTAACTATTTAGATGCGCAAATTTTACTCTACTGTCTATTTTTTGTCAAGCGCCCAAGTTGACTTAAGATACCTCAGCCTCTATAATAGTGATGGTCTGGAAAACCGCTTCAAGGTTTACTGCAAAGGGCAACAGCCTTTGAGCCGACATTTACGGAGCCATTCATTGAGCTCGTGAGTTGCCGTAAGTGTAAAGACCGCAACATTTTACATCAGTACTTAAATTATGACTTTTGATAAAATACAAGCTCAGGCAATATCAGAATGGGAAGCCCTTAACGACAGCGATAAACTCCGTATCCTTATCGGGACGGCTACGTGCAGTCAGAAGGTCGGCGCCCCCGCTGTGCTCGAGGCTGTTAAGTCAGCATTAGCCAAGAATAATATCGAGGCTACCATCACCCAGGTCGGCTGCATTGGACTCTGTTATGCTGAGCCGATAGTTGATATCGTTAAGCCAAATCGTCCTCGCATCAGTTATCGAAATGTTACCCCGGAAATCGTCCCCCAGCTTATAGAAGACTATCTCATCAATGATAACCCTCGTCCTGACCTTGCTCTGGGAACCATTGGCGATGGTAGTATTACTGGCATTCCCAAGCTTTTTGAGCTACCGATGTTCAAGCCCCAGATACGCTTGCTTCTAAGCCGCTGCGGGATTATCGACCCTGAGAATATCAATCACTACATTGCCAATAACGGTTATAGAGGACTGGCCAAGGCGCTGGGCATGAAACCTGAAGAGGTGATTGAACAGGTAGAGAAGTCAGGCCTGAGAGGTCGAGGTGGTGCGGGTTTCCCTACCGGCTTGAAGTGGGAATCATGCCGCAGT
Source organism: uncultured Dehalococcoidales bacterium (assembly GCA_964489895.1). Classification (GTDB taxonomy): domain Bacteria; phylum Chloroflexota; class Dehalococcoidia; order Dehalococcoidales; family UBA2162; genus MGML01. Next base: position 6,761 of record CAZBAN010000057.1, on the reverse strand, counting down.
ACCCCGGATGAGCCAAAGTACTTTATCTGTAATGCCGCCGAAGGCGATGTTGGGAGCTTTGTTGACCGCACCCTGCTGGAGGGTGATCCCCATTCTGTTCTGGAGGGGATACTCATCGGTGCTTACGCTATCGGAGCCGCCGAAGGTTATATTTACATCCACTCTGAATCTGAGTTTGCCATTGAACGTTTAGAGACCGCCCTGGAGCAAGCCGGCGAAAAGGGTTTAATTGGTGACAATATTCTGGGCTCTGCCTTTAATTTCCATATCAAGATTTGGCGTGGTGAGGAGGCTTATATCTGCGGTGAGGAAACTGCCTTAATCAGCTCAATTGAGGGGAAGCGGGAGCCGGGGATACCGAGAATCCGTCCCCCTTATCCAGCCCAGGTAGGCTTATGGTCAAAGCCTACCTGTGTCAATAATGTGGAAACCTTAGCCAATGTCCCTCATATAATTGAGAAAACCGGCGATTGGTATGCCGGTATAGGTACCGAGGAAAGCAAAGGCACCAAGCTTTTAAGCCTTAGCGGGGATATTGTCCGTACGGGAGTGGTTGAGGTTCCCTTCGGTCTGACTTTGCGGAGTCTGGTCGAAGACATCGGTGGCGGGATACCGGATGACCGCAAGCTTAAGGCGATTCAGCCGGCCGGCGTTATGCTGGGTCTCATCCCGGCAAGCCTTATTGACCAGCCTGTCGATTTTAACGCTCTTACCGAGATAGGCAGCGGGCTTGGCAGTGGCGGCTTGATAATTATCGATGATTCGGCTTGCATAGTTGACGTCATTCACTCATTAGTATCTTTTGCCTGTAAAGAAATGTGCGGGAAGTGCTCGATTGGACGGCTGGGTACGAA
>CAZBAN010000057.1:0-5807 GCA_964489895.1 uncultured Dehalococcoidales bacterium | reverse complement strand
GCGCCGTCTCGCTGTAGAGTTAATCAGGACTGACCACCCTACTGACTGTAATGCCTGCCCTAAGAACCTGCAGTGTGATTTGCAGATGATGGAGGCTCTCCTCGGAATTACCGAGGCACGTTTTCACACATTAACCAAGGACCTATCTGTTGATAAAAGCAATCCCTTCTTTAATCTTGACCGCAATTATTGTGTTCTTTGCGGCAAGTGCGTTCGTTCATGTGATGAAATCCGCGGGGTCGAGGCTTTAACTTTCGCTTCCCGCGGTTACGATAGGCATGTGGCTACCTTGGATGATGGCTTGCTAATAGACTCAAATTGCGAGTCCTGCGGGGAGTGTGTTGACCATTGCCCGGTTTATGCTCTTATCCCCAAGGATACAAGGAAGCCGACCAAAGAGATAGAGACTACCTGCCCTCACTGTGGGGTAGGCTGCGGGATTTATCTGGGAGTCCGCCAGGATGAGGTGGTCCAGAGCCACGGTAGAAGAGAAGGTACTGTCAATGAAGGCAGCCTCTGTGTTAAGGGCCGTTTCGGTATTCCTGAATTCGTCCACGGTTTTGATCGGCTGAAAAGTCCTATGGTGAAACAGGATGGGGAAATGGTTAGCGTAGAGTGGGATGAGGCGTTGGATGTGGTTGCCAAGAAGTTCGCTGAATACAAAAGTAACGAGGTAGCAGTAATTGCGTCGGCCAAGTGCACCAACGAAGATACCTATGTTGCTCAGAAATTCGCCAGAGTAGCGCTGGGCACCAACAATATAGATAACCAGGCCCGCTTGTACTTATCGCCCAGCGTAGCAGGTCTGACCCGGAGTTTTGGTAGTGGGGCTATGACCAATTCAATTGAAGAGATTAGCGATGCAGCCTGTGTTCTGGCTATCGGCGTTGATTTGACAGTAACCCACCCTATAGTTGGCCTTAAGGTCAAAAGAGCAGTGCGTAAAGGGGCAAAGCTCATTGTGATTAATCCGCGGAAGATTGATTTGGTTCGCTTTGCTGACCTGTGGCTGCAACTTAAGCCAGGGATAGATGATGTCTTACTTATGGGGATGATGCGGGTTATAGTAGACGAGGGACTTCTCGACTCAGCCTTTATTAAGGAACGTTGCAAGGACTTTGAAGCTTTTGAGGAATCACTCAAAGCTTTTCCGCTGGATGTTGTTGAACAAATTACCGGCGTGCCTTCCGACAAGATAGCCGAAGCTGCAAGAACCTACGCCGGTAACAGTCCCGCTGCCATCGTCTACGGACCGGAATTTGTCCAGAGTTCGAACGGCACCGATAGCATAAGCGCTGTCGCTAACCTGGCTATGCTCACTGGGAACGTCGGTAAACCTTCTTCAGGCGTAAATGCTCTCGTATCGCAGAATAACGGACAGGGTGCCTGTGATATGGGGGCTGTGCCTGACTTTTACCCGGGCTACCAGTCTTTAGGCAACCCCTCCGTGAAGAGCAAGTTTGAAGCTGCCTGGGGATGCAGCCTGGATTCATCCAAAGGATTGTCTCTCACTGAGATTTTTAATGCTGCTGCCAAAAAGCAAGTTAAGGCAGCTTATGTTATCGGGGCAAACCCGGTACTGGGCGAGCCCGACTCAGACAATGTTAAAAAGGCTCTGGAGTCGCTGGAATTCCTGGTTGTCCAGGATATTTTCTTGACCGATACCGCCAAGATGGCTGATGTCGTCCTGCCGGGAGTAACCGCTGCCGAAAAAGATGGCACCTTTACCAATACTGAGAGGAGGGTACAGCGGATAAGAAAAGCCATCGATCCTATTGGCGACTCCATGCCTGACTGGTGGATTACCTGTCAGCTCGGTAAGAGGGCAGGGAAAGAGGGTTTTGACTTTGATAACCCCTCTAAAATTATGGATGAGATTGCCAGTCTTGCTCCAATCTACGGTGGTATTTCCTATGAACGACTTGAAACTGGTAGTCTACATTGGCCCTGCCCTGACAAGGACAATGAAGGTACACAGCTTCTCCATGCCGGTTCGTTCGCTGGCGGGAAAGGGCAGTTTATCCCTCTGGAATATAAGCCACCTGAGGAATTGACTGATGCTGATTATCCATTGATACTTACTCTGGGGCGGAGTCTGTATTTCACGCAGACCGGGACCCTGGCGAGAAAGGTGGGCGGTCTTAGTAAACTCCGGGGTCAGGATAGCATGGAGATGAATCCCGAAGATGCATCGGCGCTGCAGGTTGAAGATGGTGATAAGGTTAAGGTCATCTCACGGACCGGTGAGGTAGTCGTCAAGACAAAGGTAACTGACGCTCAACCGAAAGGCACCGTCTTCATGGTGTTTCCTTTCAAGACTCAGACAAGTCTTCTCACCGCGCCAGCCCGTGACCCGGTTTATAAATTGCCCAGGTACGCAGCCTGCGCTGTGAAGATTGAAAAGCAGACCTAGCGGGTAATATCTAATAAAAGATTGGGGGGAATGCCATCTGGCATTCCCCCTTTGCTTTTCCTGATTCGATATGGTCAGTGTTCAACTGCCGGATCTGGTTTACCAGATCTTACCGATATTGTCCTGGCTCTCATAGATGGCACATTTGACCACGCAGGCACCATTGGCCGGATCTGGTTCCATAGTCGCTTTGAAGACCATCTGAAATTTCAGGATATTCAGGATTCTATCCAGTATCATATTGGCTATGGGGCACAAGAAGGGTTCTACCCCACCTTCCCTTTTCAGGCCACTTTGGAGCTTAGCCTCCATAGGCAGGTGAATGCAGTTTTTGACCTCGAAGGTCAGCAGGAGACCACCCCCGCCTCGGCTGTAAGTCATATCGCTGACCAAGCCACCCGCCTTTATTTCCTTTATGCAATTCTCAACTATTTCTTCAACCGTATTTCCGGTGATGTTCTTCGATTTGAGAAAGTCAATGCCTATATATTCCACCTTGGACCTGATCATGTTTGACAGTTCCTGATAGGCAATCTCTTCAAATCGGGCAATACAATCGTTGTAATACGCTGCGGTTTCTTTATCCATTTAGGGCTTCTCCTTATTGCCGAACTTTTCCCAGTAGACGATGTCCTCGAATTCCTTCTTGTCTCTTGCCTTGGGACTCTCGGCAGGCCAACCGATGGAAATGGTTGCTATCAGCTTGTATTCTCCCATACCGGTAGGTACACCCAGTAATTCCTTCATCCTCTTGACAAGTGACGGGTATACAGATGGCCCGTGGACCCAGGTGGCGCCCAGACCAAGAGAATGCGCCTCGAGGAGCATGCACATCGCGCATGTTGACAGGTCGTAGGGCGTATCGAACATGTCCTTGAGTTGTCCAACAACGACGATGACCACAGGGGCATTGCCGGCAAATTCCGAGACCGAACCGGTGTACATTACCCTGTAGGCTTTTTCCCTCGTTTCCGGGTTCTTGATTCCGGCGAAGTGCTTCTGCCAGTAGTCGGAAAGGCTAAACTCTGCGGTAACACGCCCGCCGGTGCCTAATTTCGCTATCTCAGCAATCTTGGTCTTGGTGTCGGGGTCTCTGACAACGATGAGTTTCCACGGCTGCTCATTTTCACCGCTTGGCGCCCACCTGGCTGCCTCAATCAGTTTATCAACCAACTCATCAGGCACCGGGTCATCTGTGAATCTCCTGATGCTTCTCCTGCTTGAAATGAGGTCCAAAATATCAGCCATATTTTTTCTCTCCCTAATTTTACTTTAACTCGGTCTTCTCCCTGTAATCTGTATTATCAGGTAAACAATTTAGTCAGGAGATGACCAAATACTCCCTACTCCTCGATCACCCTTAAGGGTAATTTATATTATCGCTTGCCATTTTGCGCAGGATTCCACGGTTTAGAGGACTAATGCTTTGCCTGGTTGTTATTACATCAAGAATGTCTCCCACTTTGTTTATCCCCTTTTCATTTGGTATCAAAGACTGCCTCTGCAGACTTTCCTAGTACCCAGTCTAACTCCTCTTTAGTGAACTTAATATTTGTTTGAGGCTCCTTGATTGCCTTCACCCACTCAGCTTCGGGAGTCAATACATTCGGATTGGGGAAGCCACTACCAAACATTACCTTCTCAGGACCGCAGGCATCAATGGCATCCCGCAGCCACTGGTAGAAATATTCGGGTTGCAGGCGCCAGAAGCCCTGGTACTCTGAAAAGTCCATGTAGAGATTAGGTATTATACAAGCCTCTATGGCTTCATTCCTATATATTCTTGTACCAGCATGTCCGAGTACTACCTTAAGCTCAGGGTACATCAGAGCTACGTTGGCGATCCTTTGTGTCGGATGATTATAGTCCCAGTGAGCTATTTCCTTCCCGCAATGGATAATAACGGGTACTTTCCATTCAAGACATTTTTCATAGATGGGGAAACAAACCGGATCATCCGGTTTAAAACCCGTAGCCGGCATGAAGTAGAACCCCCTCATTCCCCAATCTTCAATGGCCTCCTTGGCAAGTTCCATAGCATTCCCTCGCCTGGGATCAAGAGCATAAATCGGTATGAACCGACCTTTATGCTTCTTTGCCGCATCGGCATGGGCCTTATTCTGATCTCTATATGGAACTTTTGGCGGTCCGGTTATAGCCTCCCAATCCACAGGGAAAATAACGCCCTTGTCAACCCCTGCTTTGTCCATCAATTCAACCACACCATCGCCCTCAGGGTCAACCACTGACGGCTTCATAGCCGTTAACATATCTTTAAAGTCGTCAGGGGTCTTGTTTGTTTTATGCACCCGATTATACTCGGTAGTGTACATCTTCCATACAAAGCGTAAATACTTACCCCTTACCCAACCAGTCCCACTAAGGTGCATGTGAGCATCAATAATCATAGACTCTCTCCTTCTTTCTCTTAGAATTTTTATTGGAAATCGGAACCCTGCAAAAAAATTACCCTTAGTATATCTATCTGTTCAGGGTTTGTCAAACTAACTGCACTCACTGAGTTCGAGCTTGGTTCTATCTTCAGAGGTTGACAGGGAACTGGTAGCTGTGTCAAAATAACTGGCGCTACAAGCTGAAACAGCGCTTTTTTCTTTTCTATAAGAGGAGGTTATAAAATGCCTTTTGAATTGACTCCGGCGGAGGAGATGGTACGGAAGATAACCAGGGAGTACGCGGAGAAGGAGATAGTTCCCCGACGGAAAGAATTGATGGAAGATGACCGTGAAATCTGGGATGAGCAGGCTGTAAAGCAGCTAAAAGCTGGTCATCATCTGCATATTATCTCGCGTGAAGAGGGCGGTACTGGAATCGGTTTTGTCGCCAGCTGTATAGCGGTCGAGGAGTTATGTGCCGCCTGGCCTGATTTATGCTTTATCCCTTATGGTGAGTTCGCCTATTACTTTGCCAGGGCTACCGGCGGCGTGGTGTACGATAAGTTTATGCCCGGTATCATCAGCGGGGATGTACAGGCGACGCCGGCGATTACCGAACCCAGTGGAGGCTCGGATATGCTGGGTCTGCAGTCGATGGCTAAAAAGGTAGATGGTGGCTGGGTACTCAACGGCAGGAAGTGTTTCGTCGGAGAGGGTCACTATTCTGACTTTGTGATGACCCTTTTCAAGACTGGCGACCCTAATGACCCGAAAACCCCGGGAGTAAGGTCGCTGACGGCGTTTATCGTCGAGAGGGGTATGGACGGTTTCCGTGTCGGAAGGAGCGAAAATACCCTTTCCAGGAAGAACGATATTACTGAATTTATCTTTGATAACGTGTTTGTACCGGATAGCCATGTTGTCGGTGGAGAAAGGGGGATAGGCCACGGACTGGCACCCGTTTTCAGCGCCGTCGGTGATATCGGCAGGATGACGATATG
>CAZBAN010000056.1:0-12819 GCA_964489895.1 uncultured Dehalococcoidales bacterium | reverse complement strand
ACATTGAAACAGGTTGAAGCCACTGTTATTGATACGGGCGAGCCGATTGGAGGGCAAAAAAGGCCTAAAAGCCCGGATATACTGTACAGCCAGACTATCACGCTGAGATGCCCTGAGATAGCCATAGAGGCGCGACCGGGGCAGTTCGTGATGGTTGACTGCGGTGAGGACTGCACTCTCCCACGCCCCTTCAGTATCCACCGTGTATATGCTAATCAAGAGATAAGCCTGTACTTCGCTGTTTTAGAGGACGGTAAAGGTACGGAGTGGCTGTCACGGCGTAAAAAGGGTGATAAGATTGGTATTTTCGGACCGCTGGGAAATGGCTTTACGGTCGATTCTACTTCACATAATGTATTACTTCTAGCCGGTGGTATCGGTATCGCTCCGTTGGTCTTCCTGGCTGAAGAAGTCCTTAAGCAGGGTAGTGTCGTTACCCTGCTTTACGGTACGGCAAACGAACACAGGTATCCGGAAGAGAATATACCATCCGGTGTAAAAGTAGTCGCTGCTACTGAAGATGGCTCGGTAGGACACCGCGGCATGATAACGGAGCTTCTGCCTGACTATATAGATAGGGCAGACCGTGTGTTTGCCTGCGGACCAGTGTCAATGTATCATTACCTGTGCCGGCATAGAGAAAAATTATTGAGAACGAAACCTGTTCAGGTCTCGCTGGAAGTGAGGATGGGCTGCGGTCGCGGAATCTGCTACGGCTGCACGATAAAGACGAAGAACGGACCGAGGCGGGTATGCGAACACGGTCCGGTGTTCGACTTCGATGATGTAATCTGGGGCGAATTCGATTTATAACGTCTTAGGTAATGAATATATGGGAGAATTCTGATGGCGGTGGTTGAAGCCCACAGACTGACCAGGAATTTCGGCGAACTGACGGCTGTAGAAGACCTCAGCCTGGAGATGTCTGAAGGAGAGGTGATGGCTTTTCTCGGACCTAACGGAGCCGGAAAGACCACCACCATCCGCATGCTTTCAGGCATTATCTCACCCACCACTGGTTATGCCCTGGTCGACGGTCGGCGTACCGATGAAGACGTAGAGAAACTGCATGAGGTAATCGGGCTTCTGACCGAGACTCCCGGCTTTTATGATGCTCTCAGTGCCCACAAGAACCTTGAGTACTACGCCGGATTTTACAGCGGACTGAATGTTGACCTGCAGATGGAAAAATACATGAAGATAACCGGTCTGTGGGAACGGCGGGATGCTAAGGTGGGTACCTTTTCTAAAGGGATGAAACAGAGGCTGGCGCTGGCAAGGGCATTGCTTCATGAACCTAAGGTAATCTTTCTGGATGAGCCCACGGCCGGACTGGACCCCGAGGCTGCCAGGGAAGTACGGGGGATGATTAAGGCTTTGAGTGATGAAGGACGTACCATATTTATCTGCACACACAATCTCGCCGAGGCGGAACAGCTCTGCAATCGAATCGCCGTGGTGCAGACTCACCTTTTAGCTCTGGATACGGCGGCGGGACTCCGCCAGCGCCTCTTCCGGCGGCAGGTCGTCGTCCAGATGGACGGTTTATCGGAATCCATAGCCGAGCTGGTAAAAGGACTTCCTTTTGTCAGGGACACCGAATCTTCTGAAAACAGACTTGTCGTCGAACTGGACGACCCCGAAAATAACCGCCCCGAGCTTATCAAGCATATAGTCGAAGCCGGGGGCAGGATTATGGCTGTTTCCGAACAGCAACATACGCTTGAGGAGGTATACCTGAGCCTGATGCAGGAGAACCCGGGGAATGGTTAAAGAGCGTATCTTCAACGTACTGCGCAACGAGTGGAGGATACTCTCCGGAGAGCCTGTCACCATACTGTTATTTACCCTTCTACCCTTGATGATACTGGCTGAGGCGGTGGTTGCAATCTGGCTCATTTCAGCAATCGGCGGCGAGGCTATGGCTACCAGTTCCTTCTTCGCCGGCACGCTGGACAGACTGGTAACGAGTCATCCTGGAGCCGCCACGCTGCCGGATATAGACCGTATAAAGCTGCTCCTGCTGACCCAGTTGAATTTCTTTATTCTTCTCATTCCCACCATGATTGCCATATATGCCGGGTCATACGGGATTGTCGAGGAGAAGGTATCGCGCAGTCTCGAGCCGCTGCTGGCGACGCCGGTACGCACCTGGGAGCTTCTGCTGGGAAAGGCACTGGCCGGATTTATTCCCGCGATAATCATTACCTGGATATGTGCCGGTATTGCAATTGGGGCTGTGTACATTCTGGGATGGGGACACCTGATGACGTACTATATAAATGCTGTCTGGGTACTCAATTTCTTTCTCGTCACGCCGGCGATTGCTTTGCTGAGCTTCCTCCTGGGCATTATTGGCTCCTCCCGTGCCAGAGACCATCGCAGCGCCCAGAACCTTGTAATGTTCATCGTATTACCTTTGTTCGGACTGATTGCCATGCAGGTAACCGGTATGGTATGGTTTGCACCGCTATCGATGCTCATTCTGGGGCTGTCTCTATGCGTGGTGGATGTACTGGTACTTGGTATTGCCGTAAGGCTGTTCCAGCGTGAGTCAATCGTGGTCAGGTGGCGCTAGTTCAAATATTTTCTTGAGGTGAGTTATGATAGCGACAAGTAAAATCAGCCTCCAGACCGGGGGAAACGGCGATATTATTAATATCACCCCGCAGATTGAGTGTGAGGTAGCCGGGGCTGGTATCAGCAGCGGGACGGTTACCATATTCGTTAACGGTTCGACCGCCGGCTTATCGACCATCGAATACGAGCCCGGTCTGGTGTCCGATTTCAAAGCCATGTGGGAGCGGCTTGTACCGCAGGACATCAAATACGGCCATGACCGTGCCTGGGGTGACGGAAACGGGCACTCGCACGTACGGGCTTCGCTTCTCGGCGCCTCGCTGGTCATCCCGTTCACCGATAAAAAGCTGCTACTCGGTACCTGGCAGCAGATAATACTCGTGGATTTCGATAACAGACCGCGCTCAAGACAGGTAATAGTACAGGTAATGGGTGAGTAGGTTTTCTTGACAGTTTTCAGGCAGGCATCTTATAATGTTTCAGATTTACCGAAAGCATAAATGACGCTAAGTTTTGAAAGGTGAAAATATGGCGAATGAGATAGGTAAAAGGTATTATTGTACCAAGTGCGGGGCTGAAATGATTGTAACCAGAGCGGGTGAGGGTACAATCCAGTGCTGTGGCCAGCCGATGGAACTGAAAAAATAGGACAGAGTATCAAGGAGGTGCTTGTTAAGTGGCAAGTCAGCTAGGTAAAAGGTATCGTTGTGAAGTTTGCGGCACGGAAGTGCTGTGTGTTAAAGCCGGACAAGGTGCTATTGTCTGCTGTGGTAAGGAGATGGAAGTACAGGAACCGAGGACGATACCGTCTTCAGACTAGAAAAGAGGGTCAATAACCGAGTCTGTGCTGTATAAGTCACCCGGCAACAGGTAGATAGATAAATAGTCAATATATAACTCGCCAAGGCGAGTTATTTTATTTTCCATGTAAAAGTGATATAAATTCTGACCTGGTCTTGGAATTACTGCGAAAAGACCCGCGCAGGGCTGAGGTTTCAACGGTACTACCCGGTTTCTTTACTCCCCTCATCATCATACACAAATGCTCTGCCTGAATGACAACACCCACGCCGTCAGGATTTATTCCTTCGTTAATGGAGTCTGCAATCTGAGAGGTCATTCTTTCTTGAATCTGGGGGCGTTTGGCTACGATATCGACCACACGGGCTAATTTACTGGCGCCGACCACGCGTCCCTGGGCATTCGGGATATATCCGATATGAGCGGTGCCGAAAAACGGCAGCAGGTGATGCTCACACATTGAGTAGAAGGGGATATCCTTGAGGATAACCATTTCACGGTGACCTTCCTCGAAACCAACTTCCAGTTCTTTTTTCGGGTCCATGGTAAGCCCTGCGAAAATTTCGGCGTACATCTCAGCTACCCGGTTCGGTGTGCCTGCCAGACCCTCTCTTTCCGGGTCGTCACCGATAGCCTTGATGATGGAAGTCACTGCTTTTTTTATTTCAGCCGTATCGATCAAACCTGTCCCTCCTCTGAATCGCTATTGGTTGGTGGAATGATAATACCGATTCAGATAGATATTATCATATTTTCTCGGTTTTGTATCTCAATAATATCATGCTAACTACACAAGCCAGAGTTCCGAATATAATCGCCAGCCAGAAAGCAAGGCTATAACTGCCGCTGGCATCGAAAATGAAACCGGCAGCGGGCGTGCCCAGGACTCCTCCAAGAGTACCGAACAGGAGGAAAGCCCCGATAAATGACCCCAGGTGTTTCAGGCCGAACATCTCTGCCGGTACCATCGTCTGTACCGGTGCTATACCCCCGCGTGCTGCGCCGAACACGATGGCAAATATGTAGAACATCCACGGCTCTCTGGTAAATAAGAGCCACACCAGTGATAGTGTCATCGTGATATAGCAACCGGATAACGTTAATCGCGGGTTAAATCTGTCAGCCAGAGAACCCATGAGAAGATTTCCGAATATACCGGTGGCTGAGCTGATAGAGAGTATACTTGCCGCGGTTATCGCCGAAAGCCCGACGTCAGTACCATAAGGAGTGATGTGGACAATTATCATCTGTGTACAGAAACCGAACGAAAACTGCATACTGCCCAGGAGCCAGAACCACCTGTTTCTGACCATTTCAATAAAGGGCAGTCCATGGGTAGTTGGTTCCACTACCTGGACTTCCTCCACGACTTCGATTTCTGCGCGTGCCTCCGAACTGGCTGGCTCGGGTTCCCGTTTCATCAGCTGGGCAAGAGGAACAGCTATAACCAGGGGAAGGATACCGATCACGATGAAAGCCCGCTGCCAGTCGAAAGCGGATATAAGCCGCTCGATAATTATCGGTCCGATAACACCTCCCAGACTGAAACCGGCGGCGGGAATAGCAAGGGCTATTCCCCGTCTTACGGTAAACCACCTGGGTATCGAAGAAATAATGGGAATAACGGAGCAGCTAATCCCAATACCGACAGAGAATCCCCAGACGAGGTATAATTGCCACAGGGAGTTTACCTGTGAAGTCAATATTAGCCCCACTCCCAGTGCCAGGCCGGCAATGGTGACCAGTATCCGGGGACCGTAGCGGTCGCTCAGCCTGCCGGTGAAAAGCGAGAGAATACCGCCAATCAGCAGAGATATCGAAAAGGCGGTGGACAGGGCACCTCTCTCCCAGCCGAACTCCTCCGTCAGCGGCTTTAGGAATACGCCGAACCCGAAGATTGCCAGCGCGTTCATGCAAAGGGCGAAGAAGCCGATAAGGACAATCACCCAACCATAATAAATATGTCTAAATTTCATCGGTTACAGACCTGAATACAGATATCAGGAGACCCCTGAATGATTTAACAGTAAAGCAGGGGAAAGATATATAAACGCCGGATTTTAAAACCCCAGAGCCTGTTCTATAGCGGGTAGATCAACCGGTAGTTCGAGAAACGGCGCTGGAGATTTCAGGACTATATCGGTGTCTTTAAGGCCGGTACCTGTCACCACGCAGACTATCCTCTTGGATGAGAAGTCCATTCCCTGTCCGGATAGTTTTATCAGCCCGGCAAGAGAGGCTGCCGATGCCGGCTCGCCGAATATCCCGCATTTAACTGCCATAAGCTGCTGTGCCGACAGGATTTCGTCATCGGTAACGATATCAATGATACCGCCTGATTCATCACGGGCGGCAACGGCTTTCTTCCAGCTTGCCGGATTGCCTATCCGTATCGCAGTGGCGACAGTCTTTGGTTCCTCGATGACATGCCCCCTGACGATAGGAGCCGCGCCCTCAGCCTGAAAACCCATCATCACCGGTTTCGCCGTAGTCTTACCGGCATCATAGTATTCTTTGAATCCTTTCCAGTAGGCGGTAATGTTACCGGCATTGCCCACCGGTATGAACAGGTAATCGGGAGCATCACCCAGGGTGTCGACAATCTCAAAGGCGGCTGTTTTCTGTCCTTCTATACGGTTGGGATTGATGGAATTGACCAGAGTAACCGGGTATTTGTCCGTTATGCTGCGCACCATATTGAGAGCCTGGTCGAAGTTGCCGTCAAGAGATACTATTTTAGCCTGATAAATAATAGCCTGTGCCAGCTTACCCATCGCGATATTACCTCTGGGGACGATGATAATGGCGCTGAGTCCGCAATAAGCCGCGTAGGCAGCGGCTGAGGCACTGGTGTTGCCTGTCGAAGCGCATATCACCGCCTTGCTACCTTCTTCCAGTGCCTTGGCTATGGCAACCACCATTCCTCTGTCTTTAAATGAGCCGGTAGGATGACATCCCTCCAGCTTGAAATACAGTTCGCCGCAGTTCAGTTCCTTCTCCAGGTTAGCAGCCCTGACCAGTGGGGTGTCGCCTTCTCCCAGTGAAAATATGGGCGTTTTTTCGGTAACTGGAAGAAACTCCCTGTAGGTGGCTAGTACTCCGGCTTTCATCGTTTTACTCCTATATAAGTTATACCTTATATAGCGTAAAATCACAAACCATGAGCTTGATTTGTGGCTTTCCCGGGCACGCGCAGGAGAGAGACTGTGATGCACAGGAGGATGCAAATACCAGCCAGGAAAGAGACTCCCGGCAGGAACGAGCCGGTAAAATCCACCATACCTCCCATAAGTAACGGACCGGTGAAGCCGCCAACCTCGGCTATGCAGAAGAAGATACCTCCGGCAAGACCCATATGTTTGGGACCAACCTCGGGTTCCTCCATCAGGACGAGCATGAGTAAGGGAAGTGTTGTCGGGGCTGACATCCCGTATATTGCCAGACCAGTGTAACACCCCCAGGATGGGGCTAAGTAGGATATTAACAGAGTAACCGACATAAATAAAGCAAGCAGGGAGAGAAAACGGCCTCGGGAGTGCTGCGGGATAAACCTTGGCAGAAGCACCACGGCAGGGATAGCCGCAAATAGCGGGATAGCAGCCATGAATCCCGCCGTCTCCGGTGAATAATCAAGGTTCTCAAGCATTTTCGGCAGCCAGTGGGAGAAACCATGGTCAACAAGCAGAGCTAAAAGTCCGGCCAGGAGGATAAGCCTGACGTTCCGGACCTTTATCAGCCTGATAAAAGTATCTTTGATGCCGGTAGTGACAGTCTCTTCGGTCTGTCTGATATCACGGGCGAATATACCCCAGATGAAGGCGAAAAGCAGGGTTAGCAGACCGTAAGAAAGGAGGGTGAGTCTCCAGCTATCTCCAGTAAGGGGCATAATAAGGCTGTTGGTTGCTGCAACGGCGAAAAGTCCTCCTATACCGGGCGCTGTAGTGTAGATACCCACCGCAGCGGCACGCTCTTTACCTCTGAACCAGACCGAAATAGTTTTTGGAGCGCCTATTGATATTAGCGGACCTCCGATGCCGAAGAGGGCAATTATCGGTAATAATGTAACAAACCCGGTGGCACAATATCGCAGCCCTTCGGATAACGCTATGATTACAGCACCGACGAAAAGTGACCTCCTTATTCCCCATTTGTCCATGGCGATGCCAGCGAAGATGGAGACGGGTATGTAAATCAGCTGCCAGCTCCCCAGAATAAACCCCATTTCGCTGTAAGACATGTCGAGGTCTCTGAGCATCGGGGTTACCAACGGTGCTATTGACCTCACACACAGGCCGAAGCAAAAGTAAAGAAGCCAGACAATAGCCAGGATTACCCAGCGATATGGTCTTTCAAAATGTTCGGTTGTACCATCGTTATCTGTACGAAAAATCTGCATATCACACTATGATATTACCTTACGTTAATCAACTAGATAATAGTCAAAGTATACTGTACCGAGGCTGTAAATTGAAAGTCAGGCGGGTGATATGTTATTATGTAGTATTCATTTACCTGTATTCATGAGATGTCTGGTGTATTGCCCAAAGGTTATTGACGAAATGGATATAGTGTGTTTCGGAAGGCAGGGCGGAGAGAATTTATGAAATTTACCAAAATGCAGGGCGCCGGGAACGATTTCGTGCTGGTGGAAGCTGACGGAAAGCAACCGGACTGGTCACGGATTGCAGTGGCTATGTGCGACCGTCATTACGGCATAGGTGCCGATGGGATGCTGGTAATGCTGCCTTCGAGAGTGGCTGATATTAGGATGCGCATATTTAACGCCGACGGCTCGGAATCGGAAATCTGCGGGAATGGTTTGCGGTGCATGAGTAAACATTTTATCGATATTAACTCCGCGGACGTTGTGGCCGATGGAATATCCGTGGAAACAATGGCTGGCATCAGGAAAGTCAGACTCTCCGAGAGAAAAGGTAAAGTGACCGGGATTCAGACGAACATGGGAGAACCGAAATTCGGGGAAAGGGAAATCCCGGTGAAAGAGGGGCGGTGTGTACTTGACATAAAATCTATGTATGTTTGTACTGTCGTCGTAGACGGCAGAGAGTTGAAGCTGAACCTGGTCAATATGGGAAATCCACACGCTGTTTATTTCACCCGTGAGCCGGTAAAGGATTATCCGTTATCTCAGATAGGTTCGAAAGTGGAAGTGAACGAGATATTTCCTAGAGGAGTGAATTTCGAGGTAGTACGGGTAATCGACAGCGGGCATATCGAAGCCCGTGTCTGGGAGAGAGGAGTAGGCGAAACTCTCGCCTGCGGCAGCGGTGCTTGCGCCGTAACCGTTGCCGCCAGATTACAGGGTTATGTGGATGAAACAGTTGATATAAAGTTACCCGGCGGAACACTGAAAGTAGAGTGGGACGGAAAGGGAGACGTATATCTCAGTGGCCCGGCGGAAACGGTGTTCACCGGAGAATGGTCAGAGTTAGGAGCGGAAAAATGAGAGTAGCCAAACGGATAGAAAACTTGCCACCTTATCTATTTGTTGAAATAACCAGGAAAATAGCCGAGAAAAAGGCTAAGGGTGAGGATGTGGTCAGCTTCGCCATAGGCGACCCTGATATACCCACGCCGTCCCATATAATCGATAGGTTATGCCAGGCGGCGCAGGATCCGGCGAATCATCGCTATCCTGAGTCGGCGGGATTGCCTGAATTACGGCAGGCTATTGCCGGGTGGTATGAGAAACGGTTTAGCGTCACGCTGGACCCGGAAACAGAGGTTGTTCCTGTAATCGGCGCCAAGGAAGGCATCGCTCATATACCTCTGTGTTTTATAGACCCGGGCGATGTTGCTCTGGTACCTGACCCGGGTTATCCGGTCTATTCCGTAGGCACGATGCTGGCTGGCGGTGAACCTTACTATTTACCGCTGAAAGCTGAAAATGATTTTCTGCCGGACCTGAATAATATACCGGAAGATATACTGAAAAAGTCGAAACTTTTATGGCTCAACTATCCGAATATGCCAACAGGAGCCGTGGCAAACGAAGAATTCTTTAGTAAGGTAGTGGAATTTGCCCGTAAATATGATATGGCTGTCTGTCACGACTCGCCATACACCGAGGTTGCCTTTGACGGCTATCAGCCGATTAGCTTCATGCAGGTTGAAGGAGCCAGGGATGTAGGCATTGAGTTTCATACCCTGTCCAAGACCTACAATATGACCGGATGGCGGATAGGGATGGCTGTGGGTAACGCAACCATGATTAACGCCCTTAAGACGGTGAAATCGAACATGGATTCGGGTATTCCCCAGGCTATCCAGTATGCTGCAATAGAGGCTCTGAACGGACCACAGGACTGTGTTCAGGAGCACAACGATATTTACCAGAGACGACGCGACCTGGTAATCGAAATGCTTAACAGTATCGGTATCGAGGCAAAACCGCCGAAAGCCACCCTGTACGTCTGGGCAAAAGTACCCGAAGGCTACACTTCGGCAGAGTTTGCCACAGACCTTCTTGAACAGGTTGGCGTGGTTGTAACCCCGGGTACGGGCTACGGCAAGAACGGGGAAGGCTATGTGCGCATATCGTTGACCATACCCGATGCCGGGCTGGTGAAGGGTCTTTCCCGCCTGGCCGGGTGGCGTGACATCAAGAACAGGTTCAGGGCGAAACAGACTTGACATAAAATATAAGGATAAATACTGTGCCTGTTACTGGCACTCGCACAGGAAAGGTATGATGCGGCGGGGGATAGATATAACAAAGGAATCAGCGGAACGGGCGTTTCTGGTGGCTGTTTCCAGGGGCAGCAGCGGTGGGCGGTCAGCAGCCGAAAACTCCCTGAACGAGTTATCCCAGCTTGCCGGAACGGCAGGAGCTAAAGTGGTCGGAAGAATAGTACAGCGGCTGCCTGTCCCCACCAAGACATACTATATCGGTGAAGGCAAGCTTGCCGAGTTGCAGGCGCTTAAAGAAAGCACCGGCTACAATGTGGTGATGTTCGATGACGAGCTTTCACCGCTACAGCAGCGGAACCTTGAGGACGCCCTCGATGTTAAGGTCATCGACCGCGTCGCCCTGATTCTGGACATTTTTGCCAGGCGGGCACAGACACGGGAAGGACAGCTTCAGGTGGAGCTGGCGCAGCACCAGTACCTCTCACCGCGCCTTGCCGGACAGTGGAGCCACCTCGAGAGACTCGGCGGCGGCATCGGCACGAGAGGACCCGGCGAATCACAGCTCGAAACCGACCGGCGTATCATCCAGAAGAAAATCAGCCGGCTTAAAGCCCAGATAGAGCAGGTCAGGAAACAGCGGATGCTGCACCGGCAGAAACGGAAGAAGAGCGGTATCCCGGTGGTGGCTCTGGTCGGCTACACCAACGCCGGTAAGAGCACATTACTCAATACCTTGAGCCGGGCTGATGTCAGTGTCGATAATAAACTCTTTGTCACCCTGGACCCGACAACCCGGCGGCTGGCGCTTCCAGACAGGAGCGTCGTCCTGCTGACGGATACGGTCGGCTTTATCCGCAAACTGCCGCCGACAATCGTGGCTGCTTTCAGGGCGACCCTTGAAGAACTTACGGAAGCCAGCGTCCTGCTCCATGTTGTTGACCTGTCCTCGCCGGATGCCGCCGGGCAGTGTAAAGCGGTAGAGGATGTTCTGGTGACCCTTGAACTGACGGAAAAGCCGAGAATTACCATCCTGAACAAAATAGACCTGCTACTTGACGGCGAGAAGGACTGGAGTGAAGGAGAAGCCCTTAAGTACCTGTCCGACCAGCCGGCACCGGTAAGTGTGGACACTGTTCTGGTGTCCGCCACCAGAAAGTGGGGACTGACCGGACTTCTTGAAAAAATAGGTCAGGTTCTGGCAAGAAATAATACCCCGGTCTACACCCCCTGAAAAATGACGCTCTGTAATCGAAAATTAGACCCCTGAAAATAATCCCGAGGGGTAAAATACCTTGGACTGCACGTTGCGTATTTTAAAGCTTATATTTTAGAGGAAAGATGATGGAAGCCTACCAGGACCATAAAAGAAGAGCCAGAATACTTGCCAGCCGGGATCGGCGGAAATGGCTGAGGACTGACGATGCTATAAAGGAGAAAGCAGGCGTTGTCCCGGGGATGACATGCGTTGACCTGGGATGCGGAGCCGGGGCGTTTTCCTTCCCGCTGGCCGAAGCCGTCGGAGAGAAAGGTAAAGTCTACGCGGTGGATAACAGCGCCGAAGTGCTGGACGTCATCAGGGAAAAGGACCCGCCGCCAAACCTGATAACGGTAGCCGCCGATGTCCGCCATACCGGACTTGACGGCGCTATTGCCGATTTGTGTCTGATGGCGCTAATCCTGCACGAGGTGGAACCGCCGGAGGAATTGATAGCCGAGGCGTTCCGCCTGCTTAAACCGGGCGGCAGGGCGCTGGTACTTGAGTGGCGAATGGACTTCGATTCGCCTCAGCCTCCCAGGGATGAACGTATCAGCAGAGAGCGGATGCAGCGGCTGTTTGCTTGGGCGGGTTTTTCCTCGTCCGGTTACGCGGATTGGTCGCCCAGCCACTATATAGCCACAGCTGAGAAGATGAGTACCGGCTAAACGGTTTAACTCCGCGTGGTTTCAGCCTCTTCCGCCGTGCCTTCCCAGGTTCTTCCGTACGGGTATAAATGGTACAACTTGATACATGACACTTCAAGCAAAAGGTACCTCTCCAGTGTCATTCTGAACCCGCCTTAGGCGGGTGAAGAATCTCAACTAATTTCTTCTGAGATAAGATTCTTCGTCATCCCGATTTCATCGGGATTCCTCAGAATGACATGGGGATATTTATACCAGGGTGCAGCTTGACATAATAAATCACATTTACTGCAACATGGTATAATAAATGAAATATCAGCGGTATGAGGTAATCCGGGTATGGAGAAGAGGTCGCCGTTGTCGGTGCAGGTGGTGGTGTACAGGAGAGTACCGGATAAGGGAATCCTGGTACTGGGGCTGTTGCGCGACACGGAATCGAAATCCTGGTGGCAGCCTGTTACCGGCAGCGTGCTGAAAGACGAAACTCTCGTTGATGCCGCTTACAGAGAGGTGCGTGAGGAAACGGGTTTAACCGGACCGGTAAGGTTTTATGACCTGGAACACTCGCATGACTTTCGGATAGCCGAAGAAGCCATAGAGGAATATAAAGATGGCGTTACCGCCGTCAGGGAACACGCCTTCGGCTGGGAGACGGACAAGGAAGAGGTAACGCTCAGCGACGAGCATATAGAATACCGGTGGCTCGGTCCCGGGGAAGCGGAGAAGCTCTTTATCTACGAAGCGAACAGGGAAGCCCTGAGGTTACTGGTCAAACTGCTGGAAGAAAATAACTAAAGGCAATAACCGCCTCCCCAGCCTCGGTTTATTATGTCAAGCTATTAGCAGGCTTTTCAGGCGTATTTATTGGTTCGCACTATATATCTT
>CAZBAN010000055.1:0-13160 GCA_964489895.1 uncultured Dehalococcoidales bacterium | reverse complement strand
TTGGCTGGGGAAGAAGGATTCGAACCTTCACTGACGGATCCAGAGTCCGCTGTCCTACCGTTAGACTATTCCCCAGCGCTGTCTGATTATAGCCAAAACAACCGTTTATGGCAACCTCTCAGTCTTAACCATCCCTCGCATCTCAACTTGACATCACCACATAAAATATTTATACTCATTCTCCATAACCACAGGTAGTCTTTCATCGATTCGCCATCAAGGAGGTTGAAATGGCAGAGAAGAAGAATTACCGCGTATCCCAGATAGAGGGTAAAATAACCTGGCAGATAGAGGAGCTGTGGGAAGGCGGAACGGTAAGAGGTCCGTACGGCTCACTGGATGCAGCAGTACTTGGTGAAGAAAACTACGCCAGAGAGAACGGATTCATAGATGACCTTGTTCTGCAGGAGGCTGTTGGAGAGAAGGTTGAACCCTCTTCCGCATTTGAGAAAGACGAAGAAGGTAACTGGATTTGCGTCCAGGCATGCTCCATCGCTATCGACAACAAAGAAGTTGTATTCACCAAAGGCCTGACTTTCACCAAAGGCTCCCCGTTTATGGGAGTCGATGTTGCCGACTGGCTGGAGAAAAACATCTAGTCCTCAACACCGGAGCTTCATAAAACCCACCTGTATCTTGCCGGTAATAATGATTTGCATTTCCAGTCCGGATATGCTATCATGTATGCAGCATAGGGGAAGGTTGCAGAGATTATAAAAGTTCCCTCTGATGTGAGGGGACTTTTTTATGGACTGTAACCAGTTGGTTTGATTAACCGGTGTGGACGAGGTAGAGAGACTCGGCTTGAATTCTTCCCGGTCAACCCGCAAACGCGGCTCCTGATAGCCGCCCCCAACGTTACTTAAGTCACATTCGAGGTGCAACTGCGTGCCCTATAATGGCGCTAAGTAGTTGTATGTCTATTGGATACTACTAAGAAAGGAGGTGAAATATGGACTTACTGGAAAAACTGGCTTCATCCCTGGATGATGCACTTTACCTGATTCTGGGAGAGGACCTTCCGTTACCGACGGACAAATATATCGGGCTGTACTCGTATTGGCACAGATACTAATCCGGTACCGCCGGTAATATCGGAATATGCTATGACCTTTACCGGCATAGAGAAAGACTAAAGGAGAGCAACCAAGCTCTCCTAAAGTTTTTTCCATAGAATATCATCCGGCAATTATATGACTGGGCTGTATATATTACTGGTTAGAAGAGGTCGTGTTTGACGACAACTTATACTTGCCGTGAACAACGACAAGTACGGCACCCGCTCTTACCAATACCCCTTCGACAACCACGGTCTTTCCCTCCCTGTACCTGGCTTTCTCGTTTTTATCCAGTGCATCCCAGATATCCCCCTGAATCCTGACGTCCACTTCGCCTTCACCATCACCAAGCGTCATATACATTCCGCCCAGTCCCATGGGATTTTCGATAGCCATGGTTATCTTACCTTTTACCCTGACCACCTGCTTAAGAATCGAGTCATCCACCTGATGAGGGGTAATAGCATCCGGGTCTGACTGGCAGGCAGGTCCTGTAAGCATAACAAATATAATAAATAATACGACCAATCCTATATTTTTAAGCATACTTTCGCACCAACCGTATCATTCTAGTCTGGATAAGAGAGCCTAGTCAAAAGTCGTTTCAGTAAATCTCTATCTATAAATATCGCCTGTTTGACATGACCGGTATAAGCGTTTATGCTGAAATCCGTAAAATCGAGAGAGGAATACGGCATTGGCTGATTTATCCGTACTGCAGGAAAGCCTGGGAATCACATTTGATGACACGGCGTTACTCGAACAGGCTCTGGTGCACCGCTCCTACATAAATGAGAGTCCGGGACTGGCATCGACCTCCAATGAAAGGCTTGAATACCTCGGTGACGCTGTTCTGGGCATGATAGTTGCCGATAAGCTATATCGGGACAATCCCGACTTGGACGAGGGAGAAATGACAAGGCTCCGCTCTAACCTTGTTCGTAAGGAGACGCTTGCACGGATGGCAAAGGCAATCGGCCTCGGAGACTACCTCTATCTGGGGAAAGGCGAAGACACAAGCGGCGGAAGGCAGAAGCCGGTCAACCTGGCATCTGCCCTGGAAGCGGTAATCGCCGCCGTATACCTCGACCAGGGGCTGGCGGTTACCGAGAAATTCGTCACCGGGCTAATCGATACAGAGTTGGAGAAAAAAGAAAACCAGGACACGCTGACGGACTATAAATCAAAATTACAGGAACTGGTCCAGTCCAGAGAACAACAAGCACCCTCTTACCACGTAATCGGGACCGAAGGACCCGAACACGGCAAGACATTCATCGTTGAAGTGAGACTGGGCGATTCCGTGCTTGGTAAAGGTGCCGGAAAAAGCAAGAAAGCCGCTGAGACCGAGGCAGCCAGGTCTGCGCTGGAAAAACTCACCTGAACCTTTACACGGTAGTCCTTCTTTGCTAAACTTCAATTGAGAGCAAGGTATATTCAGTGGTCGTATAGAGGTGCAATTATGGGTAGAAGGGATTACAGACACAGAGAGCCTAAAAAACCAAAAAAAGATGCCAAGAAGAAGTCCGTGACATCTACTGTTCTACCTTCGCCTATGCCGGTCGAAGTAGTCAGGAAGGAAAGGAAGAAGAGGGAGGAAGAGGAAGAGTAGCCCCGAAAGCGGTTCTTAGAATGCCCCCGATTAACATGGGATTCAGTCCATAAAGCAGACCGTCCGGCTGGTAAAGGTAGAAACCACGTTTATCCAGCCGGCTTATTCATTCCAGATATAAAAAGTAAGTCAAGCAATACTTTTTTTAATAGTGTAAATGACACGGCAATGGCTGAACTGGCATCTGTAAAAGTGACGGTATACGGTAGGGTGCAGGGGGTTTTCTTCCGCGCCTCCACCAGACAGCGCGCCCGAGACCTGGGCCTGACCGGTTACGCTCGTAACCTGCGTGACAGGGAAGCGGTTGAAGTCCGGGCAGAAGGCGAAAAGGCACAACTTGACAGATTAATCAAGTACCTTGAAGTGGGACCGCCCGGAGCAAGAGTCGAAAGGGTGGATATTGACTGGTCGGAATACACCGGAAACTACGCTGATTTCGGGATAAGCTACTGATTATTAGCAGGATACTAACGGCAAGCAGAGCATAAAACGCCGGTTACGGATATATCTCTATGTCTCCAGGTCTATTTTTGCTCCCCTGATAAGTTCCAGATAGTCGGTCTCGATTTCCAGCTCCTTCGAGACCTCACTGTCGACCTCATACGGTTCACCGACGAAGATTTTACCGCACTCCTCGGTTTCACCGTGAACGGGGTCACCCCAGGCACTGAATTTCTGGCGGGCTTCAACAATCCCCAGGTCAAAGGGAAGGGTAAAATAGAGGTCTGTGATTACCCTGTTTATATCCAGACTGTAGAGCGCTTCCCATCCGGTAAGCTCCCCGCTGCTGTATTTAACACTCGGTAAGAGTGAAAGCATATTCATTATGCTCAGGCTTCCTTTACCTCTCAGGACCTTTAACGGGGCTACCGATATCAGGTAATCGCTGGAGAGGATAACGTTGGGCACCCAGAAAGTAGGCACTATCAAGGGCTTGGGCAAAGGATTGTCCACCTCCACCCAGATACAGTCTTTTACGTCCAGCATCAGCACCCGCGGGAAGTCATAGCCCAGCGCCTGGTATATCGGGTAAATCGAGTCTCCCCGGTTCGTTCCTTCGAGCAGCAGGATATCGGCATCACTTACCTGCCTGATGCCCCTTATAATCACCGACAGAATCTCCCGGCTTGTCGTCACCGGATACGACTCCGTATATCCAGCGCTGGGTTTAATCAGGACCCGTCGGGCTCTGGATATCGCCGATGGCGCTTTGAATACAAATTCAGAAGCGTCAAATATCAATAGTACATCCTTCCATCCGGTCCACCTGGTATATATTCATCCTATATAACCGGGCGTGCCAGCCGTTCTAAAGTGCGGGCTGTAAGACTACTACCTGCGGAGCCGCGGGAAGCTTTCCCGCGGTAAATTCCGCCTCGCTGGCCTCCAGTTTAGTCACATTTGTCTTACCCTCAAGGAAGACATCAACTTTCGCTATAGGGAATTCCGGGCACCTATCATTCTGATAATGCATCGGTATTACCACAGCCGGTGACAGCTTCCCGACAATATCAGTGGCAATTTTTGCGTCAATGGTAAAGTTGCCGCCAACCGGAACCAGCATTATGTCCACCTTTCCTATTGCAGCAACCTGTTCATCGCTGAGCATATGACCGAGGTCACCAAAGTGGCATACTTTAATACCGTCAACTTCAAAGCAGAAGATGACATTGCTGCCCCTCTCGCTTCCGCCGGAATTGTCATGGTAGGTATCGATGCCGCTGAACTGTATACCTTTGACTTCAACAGGAGTCGCCTCTCTCAGAACCTGCGGATTACCCTGAACGGCGGCGACATTGTTGTGGTCGCCGTGTTCGTGGCTTACCGTAACTATGTCGGCTGACTCCTTGATTTCTCCGTATTTCATACCCAGAATGGGCTCATACGGGTCGGTTATTATCTTCGTTCCATCTTCCGAGGTGATTAGAAATGATGCGTGTCCCAACCATTTTATCTTCATAATAACAATACCTCCTCAATTATGATTCAGCCAGGGACAGGACCAGGTTAACCAGAGTCCGCACCGGCACTCCGGTAGCTCCTTTGACAAGGTAATTTTTTATCTTATCGGTCATAAACGTGCCGGCAATATCAAGGTGCACCCAGGGGACATCACCGACAAACTCGGCGAGAAACTGAGCGGCGGTGATTGAACCGGCATATCTGCCACCGACATTCTTAATATCGGCGACATCGCTCTTGTTAAGCTCCTTATAGTCGTCATACATCGGCATCTGCCAGATACGCTCTCCCGCTTCTCCGCCGGCGGCAATCACACTATCCACCAGTTCCTGATTATTGGTAAAAGCACCTGTACATACGTCAGCGAACGTAACCTGCATGGCGCCGGTTAAGGTAGCCACATCCACCATCCGTTTAACTTCCTGTTTCCGGGCATAGCCTATAGCATCGGCTAGAGCCAGCCTGCCCTCGGCATCGGTGGAGATAATCTCGATAGTCTTACCTCCCATAGCCGTCAGGACATCGCCCGGTTTCAGGGCGCCGCCGCTTGGCAGGTTTTCAGTAGCCGGGATGAGAGCCATAACGTTAATTGCAGGTTTTAGCTGAGCAATGGCGCCCATTGCAGCCATCACGGCAGCTCCGCCGGACATATCTCCCTTCATTTCCTCCATACCGGAAGAGGGCTTTATCGAAATCCCGCCGGAATCAAAGGTTATCGCCTTGCCTATCAGCGCTATATCAATCCCGTCGGATTTACTTCCTTTATAATCAAGCACGATGAATTTAGGGGGCTGCTCACTCCCCAGAGCCACGCCGAGCAGCGCTCCCATTCCTAGTTCCTCCATCTGCTCCCGTTCGAGAATTTCAACTCCCAGCCCGTAATCTCCGGCAACCTTCTTCGCCATCTCCGCCATATCGGCAGGAGTCATGAAGTTAGCCGGTTCGTTCGCCATGTCACGAGCGAGTTTAGCGGCCTCGGCAACGATTTTACCTTTATTGCAACTACGTTCCAGACCGTCGACTTCACTCCCGGCACCGGCGACAATATTGAGCTCCTGAATCTCACCGTGTTCAGCCTCCTTGGTGATATGCCGGCGGAAAGTATACGTCCCGAGTAAAGCGCCTTCCGTTAATGCCTGAGCCGAACCTTCCGCGGTGATACTGTCCGCACCAGCCCCGAGAGTGACTGTAGCAACGGTTGCTGCGTTCTTCTTCTGCAGGAGGCGGCAGACCTCGGCTGCAACTCCCCTGATACGTTCGACAGTCAGTTCTTCCTTCTTGCCCAGACCGACAACCACCACCCTCTCCGCCGGAAGCCTGCCGAGACTGTGAATAACCGTTATCTCGTCTGGTTTTCCCTTAATCTCGCCTTTTTCTATAAGCTTGGAGATGGCTCCCCCCAGAGCCGTGTCTACGGCACCTGTCTCCGTCTCCTGTTGCTCCGCTTCCTCATAAAGACTCACTACGATAGCGTCAGCTTCAATATCTTTGATATCGCCGGTTACAATCTTGATCTCCAAACTGCCCTCCTTTTAACTACGGTAAGTTCAGGCTTTCGCTCCTTTTTAGTTTATCGAGTACTGAATTAATTTTTCGGGTGCTTCGACGGCGTTACCGTTGCTATGAAAACAGGTATTGACCTGAAGAAGTGCTGGTTTTTTGGATAATTACGGCTTGGAGGTCAGACATATATTTAATACAAAACACTTCTTTCTAAAACGGTATAGCGTAATCACTCGGTTAGCTTACTGGAAAAGTGAATTTTTACTGTATCGTGTAGACTGCTGACGACAATGGCTGGTCGGCGGATAATTCAGAAAATTGCTCCGAAACTCTATTCAATCGTCCCACATCAGCAGTAAGCCGGGTATCTTCAATACATCTTTATTATAGAACCTTTTTTCGGATTACGCTAGATGTTTTGTGAAAAAAATCTTACTTTATCGCACTATCGAAGAAATCGATTACCCTGTTCATATACTCTTCCGGGTGGGTGACGTATATCCTCACGTGACCGGCGTCGGGGACAATCCAGGCCTGATTCTCGGGACTACCTGAAGCCTGCAGCAATCTGCTGGCGTGCTCGTAAGGTACGGTATCGTCCAGCTTACCGTGGATAATGAGTACCTGTCTCGGGGCAACTTCATCTATGGACTCAACCGGCTTGACCGCCGCAAAGTCAACGCCGTACATAATTTTCACCATAAAAAGCAACGGTGGAAGAAAGAACGCCGGAAATCTGGTGCGTTTTGAAAATTCGGGCGCCATCATATCCTGCAGGTCAGCGTAGCTGCTGTCGGCTATTATGGCATCTATATCATCGTTTTCCGCCGCGGTAAGTATGGTGGTAGCGGCTCCCATGGAGAATCCCAGTACTCCTATATCCTCGAAACCCAGCCCTTTTGCGTACTCAACCGCCCCCGACAGGTCTCTAACCTCGTAGTAACCCGCTGACATTCTGTTCCCGCCGGATTCACCGTGACCCCGCAGGTCGAACATCAGTACGTTATAGCCGTGCTCCACCAGCCCTGAAGCTATGTCCAGCATGCCGATAGTCGGGTCTGCCCTGTTCCCGTCGGCGCCGTGTACCATGATAATTATCTGTTCGCTGTCCTCGACCGGCAGGTACCAGCCGCTCAGACTTATTTTATCTTCAGCACTGTAGAACGACACATTTTTATATTCGAGTCCCGATTGGGAGGGACTTCCCTGAAGCGGTGACCGTTTGGCTCTGGTCATAGAGTAGCCGAGAAAAGCCGATATGCCGAGATAAGCTACAATAACCAGTGCAACAAGCACCAGTATTGTTTTCAGCCACCATCTTTTAAAGATTTTCTTGGTCATCGGTATAAAACGCTATTCCCAGAACGCCGGTACCGGTGGCATACACCATTACCGGTGAAAAATCGGTAAGCCAGAGTTCAACGCAGTTAAACCCGGAGGAGATTTGCTTCATCAGCGTATCTGCCTCTTCTAGGGCATCGGCATGGGCAACAGCAACGTGTACCGGACTCGTCCCCACTTCCTTTTTCATCATCTTCAGGGCTTTTATCACCGACTGTTCTTTATTCCGGGTCAGTCCTGCAATACGCACGACACCCTGCGTAACGGAAAATACCGGCTTGATATTGAGCATGGAACCGAGCCGTGCCGTTATCCTGGGAATGCGTCCGGTGCGGTAAACATGCCGGACTGTATCCATGATACCGATAACGCTGATTCGTTCTTTGACAGACTCAACCACTCCGGCAACCCTGCTTAAGTCCATCCCCCCGGCAGCAGCGCGGGCTGCCGCCGTAACGATAAGCCCTTCTCCCACCGCTGCCGTCTGGGTATCAATCACCTGGATAGGTGTATCATGAAGCTCATTTGCGACTTCTTCCTGAGCAAGGCGCGCCATATTATAGAGTGTGCTGAGCCTGGAAGAAAGAGTTATGCATAATATGCTGTCCGCTTCAGCGGCAAGCTCGCGATAAGCCTCGGCATACTCACCCGCCGAAGGAGGTGACGAAGCAAAATGGTCGGGTTCGCTGTCCAGCATACGGTAAGCTTCATGGGTATCTATATCCACTCCGTCACGGTATACCCTGCCTTTGAAATGGATATTGATTGGTATTACCCGCAACCGGTACTGCATGACCATTTCCCGGGTCAAACAGGCTATGCTATCAGCCAGGATAGCTACTTTTTGCACTAAACACCTCGTTGCAGGCGTCTTAAGATATCGAGGGTTGTTTACCCCGCCTTATCCTCCGGTCAACCAGCGCCGGACTCAACAGCAGTCCCAGCATTAACAGCGTAAGCAGTAGAAATGTCGGTAAGCTGAGCCTCCCGTTGGAGTAAAGCGCCACCATTACCAGGGTCAACTCGCCGGATAGAAACAGAAGGACAAGTCTCATCCAGCGTTTCCTCAGACGAATGAAGGCAACGGTGGTCGCTGCCAGGGCTAAAAAGCTCAGTCCGATTCCCGGAGCGCTGTGGCGGACGTAATCAAGGCTTATCCTGGGAAATTCGCCTTCTGTGCCCGCAACCAGAAACCAGCCGATGATAATCGGCACCGGCAGCATCATCAGACCGCTGTATAACCAGTCCCGTTTTACAGACTTGATGGTAACGGACCACACCAGCCCGCAGACCAGCGGGAGATATATTACAATCGCCACCCAGGACCATCCTCTGGGCAGATAAAGTAAAAGCCCGCCGGCAACCAGCACGGGTAGAAAGCAGTAACCGCGCCAGGGAAACAGCCATTCCGGCCTGCCGTGCACCCAGCCATAGAAAGCCATCCCCAGGATACACCCCAGGGTAATAATCAGCCAGCCGACACCCTGCCACCAGTTTAGTGTGAAAAGCAGGGCGAAGAGGACGTGAGGCATAGATGCCAGCAATGCCTGCCGCCAGGTACCCTGACTGTGCACTTCGTATATCTGACGGGCAACGAGTTTTGCCGAACCCAGGAACTTGATGCAGGTATTAGCCGCTTCTTCCTCGGACAAACCGGCATCTCTCATCTCCTGAAATTCATCCTCTATGTGCGACTGTAATTCGCCGATTACATCGTTCTCGTTGGCAAGGTTCAGCCTGAGATTGTCCCTGATATCATCAATGTATTGATTCAGCACCGCTATCATCACCACACCTCAAATTATAGATTCATCGGCTTAATAATCAGGTTCATTGCCGTCAGGAAATCCTGCCACTGACTTCTTTTCACTTCCAGAAGCTTGTTTCCTTTTTCGGTGATATAATAGTATCTTCTCTGTCGGCCGCTGGGCAGCAACTGCCACTTCCCCGTAACCAGGCCGGCTTTTTCCAGTCGGTGAAGCGCCGGGTAGAGAGTACCTTCCTTGAACTTGAAGTAACCCTGGCTCTTCTTCTCAAGCTCTTTGATAATCTGATAGCCGTACATCGGTTGCTGGCCTATCAGGCAGAGGAGCAGAGGCTCGGAGCTGCCTTTCATTAAATCAAGCCTTTGTTCCATTTCAAGCACCTCGCTGTATTATACTTAGATATTCTATGCATAGATGCTACTATACTTTTGTAATGTTTGCAACACTTATAATGATAAAAAGGCGGCTTTGTAGCCGCCTCATATGAGTTCATCTTTATCTAGAAAATACCCTGGAGATTTCACTCCGGGCAATCATAATACCGGAAACACAGGTGGCAGGGACAAACGCTCCCGGATGGCATCTTTATCTATCTCCCCGTCTACGGTCTTTGGTAGAGGTCCGGTGAAGATGGTCTGCTTGGGTGCTTTATAACTGGCAAGGCGTTCCAGGCAGAACTGCCTGATTTCCTGCTCCGTTACCACCGTTCCTTCACGCAGACTGATAACCGCACCGATTATCTCTCCGCGCATCTTGTCCGGTATCCCCATCACGGCAACCTCAGACACCGCGGGGTGAGTTGCCAGCACGCTCTCTATGTCGACCGGGTTGATATTCTGTCCTTTGACGATAATGGTATCTTTTTTTCTTCCTGTGACGAACAGATTGCCGTCTTCATCAGCCATACCGATATCACCGGAATACAGCCAGCCGTCCTTTATCACTTCGCCGGTAGCCTTAGGATCGTTATAATACCCGTCCATTAGCGGTCCGGCGACGATTATCTCACCGGCCTGTCCCGGTGGCAGCTCCCTGCCGCCGGAATCGACTATCTTGATTTCCCAGTCTGAGAGAGTTTTACCTGCCGAGCCCGGACTGATGCTGCCGTTGAGAGACGGACAGGTAACATGGGCTATTGCTTCCGTCAGCCCGTAGCAGTTCATGATATCGTAGCCGTAAAGCTCTTTGAAACGTACCGCCGTATCCACCGACAACGGTGCTCCGGCGCTGGCGCACAGCCTGAGTGAACTCAAATCGTTCTTTATCCCTTCTTTTTTCGCCATGTCGACCGCCAGAGCGAAAATATATGGCACCCCGATGAATATGGTGCCTCTTTCACTCTCGACAGCCGCCATAAAGCTGCCGATGGAGAGACCCGTCCCCGGTACTATCACCACGGTGCTTCCTTTATATATCGAAGCGAGCAGACCCGCCTCAAGTCCGTATACATGAAACATGGGCAGGGCGAAGAGCATCATTATATCTTTATCGGTCTGCCGGTAACCTTCCGCCGACATCACCGCTTCCATAACCATACTCCGGTGTGAAAGCATGGCACCTCTGGGCTGAAAGGAAGAAGCCGAGGTATAGAAAATTGCTGCCACGTCACCGGTCTCCGGCTCATAGTCAATCCGCCGTGGCGGGCTTGCCTTCAGAATCTCATCGAAGCTGGAGAACCGCCCCGTCTGTTTGTCGCCTACTTCAAGGACTAACCTGATTGAGTTCAGTCCTGACAGTCTTGAGCCCAGTATATCCATCGCCGGGCTTTCCGATACCAGCGCCGCCGGTGAGGAGTGTTCGAACAGCGAGACCAGCTCGTCGGCCCTGTACTGAGGGTCTAGGGGCAGGACAATGGCACCCGTTTTTACGATACCGAAGAAAGCGATAACAAATTCAGGGCGATTGGATAACAGTAACGCTACCCTGTCGCCCTGACTGATTCCGTTATTTAGTAAGGTATTGGCGAATTGATCCGCAGCTTTATCAAGTTCCGAATAGGATATCCTGCGGTCGTTGAAAACGATTGCGTCCTTTTCCCCGTATCGAGCAGCCGTTTCCTCCAGCAGAGACTTCAGGTTCATAAACGGACTATTCCTCGCCAAGTATTACTCTTGCGTCAACCGCCACGGCACCGTCACCATAAGCAATTACGGGGTTAAGGTCGAGTTCTTCTATACCGGGGTGCTTGTCCACGAAATCAGAAACCTTCAATATCAATTCTTCCAGGTTTTCCACGTCCACCGGCTCCTGACCGCGATAACCCTCAAGCACGGGATACCCTTTTATCTCTCTTATCATCTCTCTGGCATCTCTCTTTTCCAGAGGGACGATTCTGAAGGAAACGTCTTTCAGTATCTCCACGAGAATACCTCCGAGTCCGAACATAATCACCGGACCGAACTGGGCATCTTTTGACACACCGATGATTACTTCCACTCCTGGGCGTGCCATCTTCTGCACCGACACGCCCTGGATAACGGCATCGGGATACTGCCTTTTAACCGCCGCTATGATATCATCATAAGCCTGACCCGCCTGCTCCTCCGTTTCCAGATTGAGCTTGACACCGCCGGCGTCACTCTTATGGACTACATCCGGCGAGGTTATCTTTAAAGCTACCGGAAAGCCCATCTTTTTACTCATCGATAGCGCTTCCTCTCTTGAAGTAGCTAACCGTGTTTCGATAACGTTTATTCCCGCCTGCTTGAGAAGTTCTTTAGCTTCTATCTCAGTTAATATGGTCCTGCCTTCTTTTCTTACCTTATCGATTAGTTGCTGTCCGGTTGCCAACAATACCCTCCTGTACCGTTATTAGACCCGGGAATGTGATTGCCAAGTATAGCAGATTTTGTGCTCTTTGCCAAGAAAGGTTCCACCTTTGTAAAGGGGGAAAGTGGTGCGACCCGTTTATCAGGAGACTTTACGCTGCGGTCTCTCTCATCGATTATGCCTTGTCAGGCGGTCAACATACCCCAGAAGTTTATGGTATTCCACTTTTATAGGTCTGATAAACGTTGCCCGTCGCCTGCCCAGGGTTATCACGTTCCTCAGCCATAACCACCAGGAAACACCAATGATAACTACAGCCATAAGTCCCAGCACGGCAAAATAGCCCCATCTCCACGTCAATTCAGGCATATACTCGAAATTCATTCCGTATATCCCCGCCAGCAACGTCAGGGGCAGGAAGATAGCGGCTACTATAGATAAAATTCTCATTGTCTCATTCTGCCGGTTGGCTATTGACGACAGGTAGGTGGAAAGGGCGTTATCAGCCCTATCGCGGATACTCTGGCTCAGGTCTTCTATACGCACCAGATGGTCGTAAATATCGCGGAAGAATATCTGGGCATCTTCGGTAATAATGGCAAACTCCCTCCTGCTTAAACGGTTCAAGATTTCTCTCTGGGGTGCCATGACACGGTGCAGCCGCATCGTTGACCGTTTCAGTTTAAGGATTGCTTCCAGTGTCGATTTCTGAGGATTGTGAATGGCTTCTTCCTCGATATCGTCGGCTACCTCGCTCATAGCGTCCACCGTGGGCATGATATTATCAATCAGGGTATCAATTATATAATGAGCCAGGAAGTCCGCACCCCGTTTCATCGGGCGGGCATCATCTTCAACGAGCTGCAATACAGCCTGAATACTGAATAAAGGCAGGGTATGGTGGCTTACCACGAAATGAGAGCCGATATATAACTCCATCTGGGAAGTCTGGACGATTTCCGACTCCACGGCGTAATTAACTCCGTGTACTATGACGAATATATAGTTTTCAAAACCATCAACCTTCGGTGGATTAATACGTTCACTCAGGCAGTCGTCTATTGTCAGGCGGTGGAATTTGAAAATGTTCTCCAGTATGCTGTTTTCTTTTTCGTCATTCCCCTCTATATCCACCCAGAGCAAGCCCTG
>CAZBAN010000054.1:0-13825 GCA_964489895.1 uncultured Dehalococcoidales bacterium | reverse complement strand
TTTACACGCAGGGGGTCAGAGGTTCAAGTCCTCTACCGCCCACCATGAAGGTAATCATATTACCAACAAATTAGCCTCGAAAACGGTTCGTGTTCTTTTCACTGCCCAATAAGCTCTCTTTAATTTGAGCTTACGCTTTGTTCAAGCCCATTATGGTCTTTTTTATCATCATCCTTGCATTCACAAATTCCATATGATACTATACGAATCACTCTTGGATAAAGGAGTTAAAGGGTACAACAGAGCCGAATATAATTGTTGGCCACGATAATCCCATACTTCGTGCCTGGGCGGCGGATGTGGAACGGGCGCTCCGGGAATTACCGAAGCCTATAGCAAACAGCGATCTTACATTGACTCGCTATGAAATGAGCGCACCAAGTCTGGACGACATTTTTGTTGAGATTGTTAACGGTGAGAGTATCACATGACGGAACTGATACCTCTATTAAATAAAGAAATAGGGGAAACCTGCTTATATCAGGCGGGAGAGACAGTTACTGGTAGTCGCTGAGCATCACTGCACTACTGATTATTGGAAGTATTTACTTCGCGCAGCGTCGTCTTAGCAACAGTGATTTGTAAAGATATAAGAGCTGTTTGATATGACTTAAAAGTAAATAATTTTTCAACGTCCAGTCAGCAGATAAATCCATGAGAAATGGATATAAAGGTACATAGATGATTTTCAATCTTTTCAGATTCATTACTGAATTCCAGGGATGTTGAGGTAAAAATATGAGTAAGAAAATTATTATAATCGGAGCAGGTATCGCAGGTCTTTCTGCCGGATGCTATGCCCGTATGAACGGGTATGATGCTGAGATCTACGAGATGCATGACAAGCCAGGAGGTTTATGCACAGCTTGGAAAAGAAAAGATTATGTTTTTGATGGATGTATTCACTGGCTATGGGGTTCAAGCCCGGCATTCAATTTTTATAGAGCCTGGGAAGAACTGGGGGCAGTGCAAGGTCGCCGTATCATCGACCCGGAGATTTTTTATCGCTATAATCGTTTGGATGGCCCCCCGCTTGTGCTTTACGCCGATATCGACAAGCTGGAAAACCACATGAAAGAGTTGTTCCCGATCGATTCCGCGACGATCGAGCTGTTCTGCGGTTTGATCCGCAAGATGACAAAGTTCAAGATACCCTGGCAAAAAGCACCTGAACTCTATAATGTGCTCGATATTATTGGTATGCTCATTTCGATTCTTCCGATATACAGACAATTCAGATTAACTAGTAACGTTACCATGGGAGATTTCGCTCAGAGGTTTAAAGACCCTTTTCTCAAGGATATTTTCCCTGATATGCTAGGAGAAAAAGACTATACTCTGATGAGTATTATAAGTACTCTGGCTTTACTTCAGATGAAAGCAGGGGGATATCCAGTTGGAGGCTCATTTGAATTTGCTAAAGCAATAGAACAGCGGTATCTGAATCTGGGTGGTAAGTTATTTTATAAAAATGCGGTTGAAAAAATACTCGTTGAAAACGGACACGCAGTCGGTATTTTACTATCCGGAGGTAATAAGATTCTTGGTGATTATGTTATTTCTGCAGCGGATCTGAGGACAACTCTGTATACGATGCTGGACGGGAAGTATATAGATCCGATTCATGAAGAATTGTTCACCACCGTTAAAACCGCTCCTTCAACCGTCCAAGTCTCATTTGGAGTAAACATGGATTTTTCACAATATTCTTCAATTGTTGGAGACTATTACCAACCGGGGAAACTTGCGGGGCATGAAGTAAACTGGATGATGCTGAGAAATTATTCCATGGACCCCACAACTGCACCGGAAGGAAAGACGGCGGTAATATTCATGGGCCAAATCAATAACTACGAGTATTGGGAGAAATTAGCTGCCGATAAACAAGCATATAAGGAAGAAAAGAATAAAATCGCTGATGCGGTAGGAGAGTATATCGATACACTTTATCCCGGGTTTAAAGCAGCAATTGAAGTGGTCGATGTAGCGACACCGATGACATATGTACATTATACGGGAAACTGGAAAGGTACTTATATGACATGGGTAGTGACTCCGGCTCAGGCAAAGCGTTTCGGAAGGATTAAAAAGACCGTCCCAGGATTAGAAAATTTCTGGCTTTCAGGAATGTGGGTACAGTCACCCGGTGGTTTACCATCCGGGGTAATTTCTTCAAGACATGTTATTCAAATGATATGTAAGAAAGACGGAAAACGCTTCAAGACCACTATCCCAGTATTAGATTAAGAAACCTGGTAAAAAAAATTCATACAGCTCAAGGTACGATTAAGGATGATGAAATAAGATTAGCATCATTTAGGGTAGATATTGTTAATGAACCTGTTATTTAATTGCGAGTAAGTCAGGAGAAAGTTAATTAAAATAAAGTATTGTTTCAAGAAACACTTCTCATTTTTGCTTTGAAATGTCATTTAACTCCATGCATAAATTCACTTAAATTACATCTCTACTTACATCAATACTATGAGCTACCAAACTTCTGACATAAGTCCTTTCTTCTCGAACAGGAGTTCGGGAACTGTCAACCAAGGCCCACCATAACGGTATAAAAGCAGCCAAAGAAAAAGGGGCTATGACAATTGGATTCGTCGGTTTCGATGGTGGAAAGCTAAAGGAACTGGTGGATATCGCTGTTATTGTCCCCTGCTGCAATATGGAGCAGATTGAAGACATACACCTATTACTGGTACATATAATCACTACCTGCCTGAGAGAGGGAAAACAATGAAAGTCCTGGTAACCGGTGGAGCAGGATATATCGGGAGCATAGTCGCTGAAGAGCTTTTAAGAGAAGGACATCAGGTCATCGTTCTGGATAATCTCCAGCAGGGGCATAGGGGAGCAGTCCTACCTGAGATTGAGCTTGCCCAGGTTGATATTTGTGATGCTCGGTCTCTTGAAGAAGTTTTCCAGCAGTCTAAGATTGATGCGGTAATGCACATGGCAGCAGAAACCGTGGTGGAATACTCCATGACCGACCCCAAAAGATTTTTCCAGACTAATATCGTCGGGGGAATCAACCTCCTCAATGCTATGTTGAAG
Source organism: uncultured Dehalococcoidales bacterium (assembly GCA_964489895.1). GTDB lineage: Bacteria > Chloroflexota > Dehalococcoidia > Dehalococcoidales > UBA2162 > MGML01. The sequence goes on along the minus strand of CAZBAN010000054.1, from coordinate 10,762 downwards.
CATAATGTCCTCAGACTTATCTTCTCATCAAGTGCCGCCGTTTATGGAGAGCCCCAGAGTATTCCCGTAGAAGAAAGTCATCCTAAAGTACCGGTCAACGCCTATGGTGAATCCAAGCTGATGTTCGAACACATCCTGAAGTGGTATGGTATAGCTTACGGACTGAAGCATGTCTCCTTCAGGTATTTTAATGCAGCCGGGGCAAGCGAACATCTAGGATGTGACCAGCACCCTGAAACCCTTCTTATCCCGAATATACTGAAAGCGGCACTGAATCCTGACAGCCGGGTTACTATATACGGGACAGACTATCCCACGAAAGACGGAACCTGCATTCGGGACTATGTTCACGTGATAGATATTGCCCGGGCACATGTTTTAGCTCTGGATAAGCTTGAGAACTTAATCAGCAACGTCTATAATCTGGGGAACGGAGAGGGCTATTCAGTGCTTGAGGTAGTAGAGACAGCCAGAAAAGTTACCGGTATTGATATTCCGACGATAACGTCATCTCGGCGACCCGGCGACCCGGCAGTCCTGGTAGCAAGCTCAAGCCAGGCAAAATCCGAGCTGGGCTGGAAGCCAGAATTTCCCGAGCTTGAGAGCATTATTGACAGTACCTGGAAATGGATGAAGAAAAATCCAACCGGATATGAAGAGTGACGTAACAAAAGCAATGATTCTTGCCGCCGGGGAAAGAACAAGGCTTGGACCTCTTACATCTGACACCCCCTAAAGCTCTCCTGCCAGCAGGCGGAAGACCTTTGGATACATAGAGACGGTTTAACCAGCATAAAAGCCCTACCTGCCGTCCAGTACCACTCACCATTTTCATCAGGTTCTTGAACCTAATCATGTTATTCAGCCATCATAGCCATAAAGTGGGGCTCTGCAGTTAAACTTTAGTATCATTGAGGCTATACGAACGTATGTCATCCGATTGGGTGAAGTACATCATTCTAAAGCAGGATTGACATCTGCCAGCTAGCGAATTATGCTTTGATAAGCTGAAAACCGCATCCGACGGGTACGGTCAGGCTACGTATGTGATGCCCCCGGGGTGGAATATCTAAATATCGTCGGTATGTTGCTGCGGCGAAGGTGGAATCATGGTACGACCGGCTAAGTTATGGCTCAGATTATCCCGGAAGCAGGCTGGGTTCAGCCTGATTGAGACTCTGGTTGCTGCCAGCATCCTGGCAGTCATCGGGGTAGTTTTTATGAGTGCCCTGTTCACTGGTTACAGGAGTGTTGGAATACTGGATGAACGGCAACAGGCTGAGATACTGGCTCGCTCCCAGCTTGAAGATATCAAGAGCGTCGACTACCAGGAGGATGAAATATACCCGGTTACCGTTGACCTTCCGCCCAATTACTCCATATCTATTGGTGTGACGTCGCCGACCTGCATCGGAACAGCAGACGACTGCGTCACACTGGATGAGTTAATGGGAGAACACATCACCACCATTCAGGAGATAACGGTGTACGTCTACCATCACGATAAGTATGTTTTAGCGGTAGCGTGTTATAAGGCAATACAATGAAACAAAAAGGTTTTACACTCGTCGAGCTACTTGTAGCCCTGCCCATCAGCGCGTTAATTGTGCTTGTTATCGCTGCCGGCTACTTTCAGATAACGAGGGGAAGGGCAGAAATTGCCCAGAAGAACATCGCTATGGGCGACTTAGATAACGCTGCCCACTGGCTGGTTCGGGACCTGGTCATGGCTCAAGAAACCAGCCTGACTCCCGGGGCACCGCCCACAAACAGTATAACCCTGCTCTGGACTGACCTGACCCATTGGGCATTAGATGAAGACTCGGTGGAGCACTCTGTCAGCTACTACCCTTCCGGGACCCAGCTCGTACGCAACTACGACGGCGAAGTGAACATCGTCGGCAGATACATAACCCAGGCAGCCTTCTCTCTTGATAACAGGGTGTTTACCGTTACCCTGACCTCTCAACCCGGCTTGCCTGCCGACAGTGTGACCAGGACATTCTCGAGCGAGATGCGGACCGACCTGCCGCCTTAAGGAGCATGATGAAAAGGGAACTCGGACAGGCTTTAGTATTTATACTGATACTGCTGGGCGCAGGCTCTGTGCTGACTGTTGCTTTTTTAAATACAACATATACCGTCGTCACCAGCCGGCAGATATACGGGCAATTCATTAATGAGGACTACGCCGCCGATGCCGTCGTTGAGTACGGTATGTGGCGGTTGAAACATGACCCTTACTTTGATGTACCAATAGGGACAGAAAGCCCCCCTTTTTATGTCACTCTCAACGGAGTTACGGCTAACGCTACCATCACGGCCCAGGCGCTGGAAATGGATCTCTCGGGACAGAACCCGGCAGGGCGCGCCGGGCTCGAGGAGTTCTTCAAGGTGGAAAAAGCGGTAGTTGCCACCGCAACCTTCGCTACCCTGGCTGCTGACGACTTCGAGAGCGGTGACGGCGAAGGCGGAACCGGCGCCTGGAGCGATAACTGGACCCTTTCGGGCGATTACTCCTTCAACACTGACTGGCCTCACGAGGGCTCATACCACTTACGGCTCCGTGGTGGTAGTTCTCCTGCCGAAGACGGCTATGCAATGCGGCAGGTCGACCTGAGTGGTCACCCCAACGCCGAGCTCCGGTTCTGGGCTAAAATGTACGACTTCGAACCCGGCGATGAGGTTGATGTCAAGGTCTCGACCAACGGGGTGGTCTGGGACCCCCTACACACCTTTGTCAATGACGACGACGACAACCAGTACCACCAGTACCGTTTCGACCTGTCCGGCTACGGCGGACCATCCACCTTCTACATAGCCTTCGATGCCGAAGGGCTGGACAGGACTTATTATCACCATCAATGGTACTATGACTACTTCTACGTCGATGACGTCGAGTTCGTGTATACGGAGGAAATTACTGGTGAGCCAGAGCCCGGCGTCCTCACCGAGTACACTTACTACGTGTCCTTCCAGTGCGTAAGACCCGAAGGCTGAATCGGGGCCGACTGGCCCTGGTCTGGTACAGGCCTGGATTGCATTATCGATGAACTTCCGCCGCGCGGCGTTTCCGAAGGTGACTACCTGCAGTACGTAAACGGCTCCACGGACTGGGACGTGGTAACCTTTGACAGTTTCACCTTCGACGGCTTTGAGAGCGGCGACGGCACCGGCGGCACCGGCAACTGGAGTGACAATTGGACCTTCTCTGGCGATTGCGCACCCTCCTCCTATGACCCCTGGTGGGCGCACGAGGGCTCATACTACCTCAGGCTCTCAGGGGATAACAATGATGATCCGGGAGACGGCTATGCCCAGCGGCAGGTCGACCTGAGCGGCACCACCGGGTCGGGTCCGTACCTCTATTTCTGGGCGCGGGTGAACTCCCTCCAGTACAATGATTATGTAGAGGTCAGGGTCTCGACCGACGGGGAGGACTGGAATACGCTCAAGACCTTCACTTATCAGGATGTCAGCTTACAGTACAACCAGTACTGGTATAACCTGTCCGGTTATGACCGTCCATCTACCTTCTACGTGTCCTTCAAAATGAGCGGCGACAACTATTGGGACATGATTTACATTGACGACGTCGAGTTCAGTACTTACCAGGGAGGCGAGGAAGATGAGTGGCCCCTGCCCCCCTTCGACCCCTCCGTAACTACCGTACCGTCATATCCTCCCGATTCACCTGATCTACACCAGGAGCTTAAGTGGGACTTCGAGGATGCCGTTTACGACGATGTAAATTTCGAATACGGGCAGACCAGGACGATGAGATTCAAGGCTCAGGCAGCCCTGGAAGAGGGCACCTACTGCAACAGAATCTGGGTAAGTTCTGTAGACGGCTGGCCTGTGGATGATGAAGGAGCAGTAATCAGCGGCACCACCGCCAAGATTATCGTCGGAGAACCGGAAGAGACAAACTGCGACGGCGGAAAGCTTAAAATAGAAAAGGTTTCCGACCCACCTATAGTCGAGCCCTACGAGGAGACTACCGTCACCTACACGATAACTATCGAGAACGTGGATACAGAGGCTATACCGATATACACCATAGAAGACTGGCTGCCCGCTACCGGCTCCAAATTACAGGAAGAAGGTTTCATCTATAAGGACAACTCCACCACTGCCCGCATAATACATCGTTTGAGCGTCGCCTATGACGGTTTTGAGAGCGGCAGCGGTACCGGCGGGACCGGCAACTGGACTGATAACTGGACCCTTCAGGGTGATTGCACCGTTTACAATGACATCTATTGGGCGCACAATGGTATGTATCATCTCCGGCTCCTTGGCGATAACGATGCAAACCCCGGAGACGGCTATGCCCGGCGGCGAGTTGACCTGAGTGACTACCCGAACGCCGAGCTCCAGTTCTGGGCTAAACTGAGCGACTTCGAAGACGGCGACGAGGCTGAGGTCAAAGTCTCTACCGATGGGGAGTACTGGGATACCCTGCGCACCTTCATCGACGGTGAAGACGACGGCATGTACCACCCCTACACCCTTGACCTGTCCGGCTACGCCGGGTCACCCACCGTCTACATAGCTTTCGATGCTGCCGGGCTGGACAGGACTGGCTACCCTCACCCTAACTATGACTACTTCTACATAGATGACATTGAGTTCGTTGACCCTACCGCCGAAATCGAAATCCCTGTCTGTATGCCAGATGTAAATGATGGTCCATGGCAGTTCTTTTATGAAGACTGGGAGTACGATTGGCCTTACTTTGAATACCGGTGGAGCATAACATGGGATTTTGGAAACTACCCGGATGAAAACGACTCCGTCTGGGACGAGGGAGGATTCTGCCAGACGTTCGAGTACGTACCCTACTACTCACCCGCTCTTGTACTCTACCCCGGCGAGATACTCGAAATAGTATTCCAGGCGACGGGGACACTGACTTACTCGGGTTCCTACTACAACGAGGTTTTTGTCAAGATATTAGAAGGCCACGGTTATTATGAGGATCAGTGGCTTTATAGCGGACAAACGGGCACCATTATCGTGCCCCAGTACGACCTGGAGGCGGAGACCCTGAACACCGTCCTGCGTGCCAACGCCATGCTGGGCCCGTATGGCCACTGGTGGCGTTCCTGGCACTGGTGGAGGCACTGGTGATGATTATTTCGGCACTGTATTCGTTTTTCTTCTTTGCCGCCGGCATGTTTGCCGTGCTTAACGGTCCCCTGTGGCTAAGTGTACGGGTCGGGGTCTTTGCCGGTTCGCGTCAAGCCCCCCTCTGGTTGAATCAGGGCGTATCGTGGCTCAGCCGCCTGCTGGGATTTGCCATATTGGCAACCTGGGCATGGATTACCATGGTAGACCTGATGCCCACTTTGTTGATGTGTGCTGCTATGGCTGCCAGCCTGGTCTGTCTTCTTGAACTTCCCTGGAATTTTATCACGAGCGCAAACATTTTTAAGCGTGGCCAGGAAGTACCACCCTGGGCGGAGAATGCCACCTTCTGGTTCATCCGGCTGGTAGGTGTGGTCGGGCTGCTGGGCGCACTTGTCATTGGCATTATAACTGTCGTCACCTAGTATTTTCTGATGAGGACAAAGCAATGCGATTTTCCAAAATGTTGAGATTATTCAGTCATCGGGAATCAGGGCAAACCCTGGTGGAAATACTGGTGGCTGTGGCTATTCTTGGTATCACTGCCGTAACTTTTTTCAGCGGCTTCACCACCAGCTCCGATATTGTCTTTTCCGTGGATGAGCGGGAGACGGGTAAAAATATAGCTGAAAGCCAGCTGGAATACGTGAAGAGCCAGACCTACGCGGCTTCTTACGTCCCAGATATAATTCCCGATGAATACGCTGGTTACTCGGCGAACATCACCGTGAGTTCCATAGCATCGAGAGACGGCAACATACAGAAGGTGACGGTAATAATAAAACACCAGGACAAAGAGGTGTCCCGTCTTGAGGGTTATAAGGTGAACTAGCATGTTTGGCAGATTACGAATGACAGGTAATAAACAGAGGGGTTTCACACTAGTCGAGTTGCTGGTAGCTCTTGCTATTCTCGGTGTTATTGCCCCCTTGTTAGGTATGGCTATCTTTCAGACGCTCAGTATGAATGAAATGGCAGGTAACCATATGACGGCTGTCAAGCAGGTGGAGAGTGCGGTGTACTGGATTAGCCACGATGCGCAAATGGCTCAATCCGTGCAAACAGACGGAGGTTCAGGTTTTCCCCTCATCCTGACCTGGGTCGAGTGGGATAACACGAGCAACAGTGTTACTTATTCCATACAGGATAACGAACTCCAGCGAGCCTACTCTGTCAATGGTACCGGACCAACCAGCACCGTGGTAGCTCAGTATATCAACAGCGATTCAGAAGCGACTAACTGTCAGTTCGCCGAGGGCATACTAACATTTAAAATAACCGCCTCGCTGGGAGGATTCAGACCGGCGAGCGAGACGAGGGTACGTGAGATTGTCCCCAAGCCTCAGTAATCGAGGATAATACCATGTTCAAAATGTTAAGAGTTACACAAAAAAAACACAACACCGGGCAGAAAGGGCAGGCTTTGGCTCTGGTACTGGTTCTGCTACTTCTGGGTAGCGTTCTGAGCGTCTCTCTATTGTCTTTCGCGACTACTGGGGTCACGACCGGTGTGGTGTATGAGAGCAAAACAGATGAGCTGTATGCTGCCGATGCCGGTATAGAGGACGCCAGATGGCAGATAAAATACGACTACCTAGAGACGTTTTTAACTGACCCAGCCTATAACCCTTACGATTTCGTCACGAATTGGACTTACAGCCCATCTGAAAACGTCAATGATACTAACATAAGCATTACTATAGAGAACGTCTGGATTCCCAAGAATGTATCCGTACCGAGCGAAGAGGAAGCGAGAGCCATTGTCGAGGCAGAAAAGCTAATAGTAGCCAGCGGCAACGGAACCTCAAGTTATAATATCAGGATAACCTATTATCCTGAAACCGGAGAAGATCTGAGGGTAGAAAGTTTAGGGATCTGGTTACCACGCGGTTATAATTATGTAGAAGGCAAAAGCAACCTTGAGAGCCTGGCAGATAATATTACAGTTGAACCCCACGCCGGCAACCAGGCTGTAATATGGAACTTCAGTTCGGTTCCATTCGATGATTTCCCTGAAGTTGACCCTAATGTGTCACCGAGGACAACCGAGGTCATTTTACAAATTACGTCAAGCCAGCCAGATGTACCCGATGCCGTCGCCTGGATATCGACGAGCGGTGTGGAAGACATCCCGTTCTCCTGGGAATCCAATGTCAAGGTTTATAAAATCACCTCCTGCGCTGGCAGCACCAGAATTGAAGCCTATATGGCAGAAAGCGAAGCACAGTTACTGCGTTCAGGCATCGCTGGAGATTACAAGGCTACAGGCAATTCTCTGATGACAGACGAAGACCACGACTCGCGCCGTGAGACGTGGCATTCTGAGAGCAGTGCCAACGTCATTGATATACCACTTGATGCCACGGTTAGAGCCGCCTACCTTTACTGGTCAGCCTGGCGGAGCGGGGTCACATTCTTTGATACCTGTGACAACTTCACTGGCTGGGAACAGGGCGATGCCTGGAGTACTTCTGGGGAGGATGATAAGGAATTTAGAGGTCATTTCGATAGCGGGAGCATGGGTGAAGACGATAAATACCTTACCCTGGGAAGTAGCGTGAATTTGTCTGGCGAAATACCTGGAGTAGCCAAAGTAATGTGGAACCAAGACGAAGGTGGGAAACTGGAATCTTACGACAGATTATATTATGCATTTTCCAGCGATAATGGAAGTACCTGGAGCGGCAACTATATGGCTTTCCAGGATGATAATCCTAAAAAAACTTTTACATACACCATTCCCAGTGCATATCTAACCAATGGTTTCCGACTGAGATTCTATATATCAGGCTTTAACGAATCCGGAGAATACTGCTACCTCGATAATATTACTGTAACCACATCGGAGATGATTCCCGATACTTCGGTTGTTTTCAAGATAGACGGCAATCAGGTCTTCTTTTCCGGTGACGGCATTCCCCAGCAAGGGACCGAGGAGATCACTGCAGATTGGTCGGACTATATGGAAAACTATATAGGCACTACCCGCGAGGGGTATTCTTATGTCTGCTTCAAGGATGTAACGGCACTGATCAAAGCATATAGTGCCAAGGCACCTGACCCGGCGGTGAATCACCCTGGTAATGCATATTACACCGTTGGTGACGTGGCTGCGGACACTATCAGCATCGGCTATACCCCCGGTCAAACTAGCCATCTAGCCTATGCTGGCTGGTCACTGGTAATTGTCTACTCTAGTGTGGAGACAAAAGGGCATTGCCTTTACCTCTATGATACCTTTATGCATTCCGGTCAGAGTATGAATATTGACTTTGACGATGATGGCCAGCTGGGAGGAACCATCAGTGGCTTTATTGTCCCTGACCGAATTCAGAATCCAGATGGATCATGGGAGGTTAATGCCGCTAAGATGACGGTCTTTGTCACTGAGGGAGATGAAACCTGGAGCGGTGACTATTTAGCCTTCAAGGACACTAAACTCTGGGACAGTACCGATTCGGATCATAATAGTGAATCTAACCCGAATAACGTCTGGAATGGTATATCTGCGAATATGACCGCCGATGGGGTAGATATTGATACTTTTTATGTCACCTGGGAAAGCGGTTTGCTAATGACAGGGCACACCTCAGCCCAAATAGATGTGCCTACCAACACTGACGAATGGAACCTGGTATATATCATTCTTGCTTTCCGCAGCGAACCGAGTACTGGTGGCGCTCTCAGTTACCTGATAGGGAGATAGAGTTACTCACCACCTTTATTCCCCTCTCACACAGTTCCCTAATTTGTTATGCGCCTTTTCTTCATATTACCAGTTGACAATTAACGAATTTTTCGTTATACTTCTCGACATGAACAATAAAATGAACACCGCAGAGCAAATAATACAACGCTTCGGAGGCCAGTCTTCACTGGCAGTCATTCTCAGCAGACGTCAGAGCACGGTACAGCACTGGGCGAAAACCGGGAGAATTCCATCACAGTGGCATGAACCTCTATTGAAAATCGCCCGCGAGAAGGGAATACCCCTCGAACCAAAGGATTTTGTCAATCAGGAAAAGCTGACGATTGAACCGGCTGAAGGAAAGCTCGGGATTCTCCTCGTGGGTCTGGGAGCGGTCAGTTCCACGTTTATCGCCGGCGTGGAGCATGTAAGACGCGGTACTGGTAAACCTTTTGGTTCTATTACCCAGATGGCAACGATACGACTTGGCAAGCGGACGGATAAACAGTCACCGCTGATACGGGACTTCGTACCTTTAGCCAACCTCGACCAGCTTGTATTCGGAGCCTGGGACGCAATCCCGGATGACGGATATGAGGCCGCCGTAAAGTGCGGCGTCCTTAATCACCTTGAAGACATTGAGCCTATCGCTGAATTCCTGAAATCCATTACCCCGATGCCGGCAGTATTCGATAGGGAGTACGTCAAGCGGATAAACGGAACCAATGTAAAGAAAGCAAAAAGCAAGCTTGAACTGGTTGAAGCTGTGCGTGAGGATATACGGAATTTTAAGAACAGTAACAAATGCGACCGTCTCGTGGTGGTCTGGGCCGCATCCACGGAAAAATTCATTACTGCATCAAATGTTCATCAGGACCTCGATAGTTTTGTCAATGGGCTGAAAAAAAACGATAAGCAAATTTCGCCGTCCATGATTTATGCTTATGCCTCCCTGCTTGAAGGCGTTCCTTTCGCCAACGGCGCACCCGGTCTGACGGTTGATATACCGGCTCTCGAAAAATTTGCCAGCGATAATAACATTCCGATTTGCGGGAAGGACTTTAAGACCGGGCAGACGCTGGTAAAGACAGTCATAGGACCGATGTTGAAGGCACGGATGCTGGGCCTGAACGGCTGGTTTTCTACCAATATTTTAGGCAACCGGGATGGAGAAGTGCTCGATGAGCCAGAAAACTTCAGGACAAAAGAGGAATCAAAGCTTGGCTCACTGGAGTACATCCTCCAGCCCGAGCTCTATCCTGACCTTTACTCCGATGCCTATCATAAAATCCGTATAAACTACTATCCTCCCCGCGGAGACAATAAGGAGGGCTGGGATAATATCGACATCTTCGGCTGGCTTGGTCGCCGCATGCAGATAAAAATCAATTTCCTGTGCTCGGATTCCATCCTGGCCGCCCCGTTAGTACTTGACCTGGCTCTCTTCATGGACCTGGCGAAGCGAGCCGGACTGGGCGGAATTCAGGAATGGCTGTCTTTCTACTTCAAGAGTCCGCAGCACGCCCCCACTGTCTACCCGGAGCACGACCTGTTTATACAACAGACAAAACTAAAGAACACTCTCAGATGGTTGATGGGCTCTGAACAGATTACTCATCTGGGTACGGAGTACTACCGCGAAGACTAAACAGTTATTTATTCTTTTTTTTGTACTCAATATATACGTTAACGGAAAATCAAGGCGATAAACGCCGTATATCAATCAAAGGGGAAGCTTGCAAAGCTTCCCCTTTATACGTATCGTAGCCTTGACCGAAAAGTACCCCTCTTATGTCATTCTGAGCGTAGCGAAGAATCTCTACTAATTTCTTCTGAGATAAGATTCTTCGTCATCCCGATTACATCGGGATTCCTCAGAATGACTTTTGAGGCAAAGCCATATACTCGTTAACATCTTTGGCAGTAAAAAGACGGGCGACCGCC
>CAZBAN010000053.1:9302-14075 GCA_964489895.1 uncultured Dehalococcoidales bacterium | reverse complement strand
TGCCGACAAACCTTACCGGCAACCTGCCTACAATGGGAGCCCCGGTCGCCGAGCAGACGAAGGAGCTGTGGGACTGGATGATGGATATGAATCTGAACGGACCCCGCCATTGTGTACGGGCGGTGATCAACCACATGATAGAAAGGGGTAGTGGTAAAATCGTTCTTTTCTCTTCTGTTGCTGCGCTGGATGGTTTGCCAAGCAATTCTGACTACTCTGCTGCCAAGGCGGGGGTAATAGCATTTACCAAAGCGCTGGCTAGAGAGGTGGCACCTTACGGGATACAGGCTAACTGCGTTACCCCGAGCGCCACCTGGAGTGAAGGCAGGCAGGCGGCGATGGAAAGGCACCGACAACAAGGAGGACAAGAGATTACGGTCGATATGAAAGGAATGGCTATGCCCGAAGAGCTTGCCGAAGCGGTACTATTCCTGGTTTCGTCGGGTTCCGACCATATGAGCGGTCAGAACATCATATTCGGTATACCTATGATGCCTGGAGGCTAAACATACTCCTTGAGTGATTTGTGAAACGATTCGATACCAGCAAATGAACAGGTATAGTGTAATACGGGCGAGCAGGATGTAGTGCTATTTTAAAACTCCGACATACCGTCCACACCCGTATCCTTCTCCCAGTTTACACCAAGAGCAGCTACCGAGCGGCATCTCCTCGCCAATCATAAGCTGTGATGCGCATTTCCCGCACAGATATTCCTCTCCGTCTTTTATCGGTCCGTCACAGGGAGGAATGGTCATCGGACAGATCTGGACACACGCTCCACACTGCTTGCAGAAATCGGGACGTATCCCGAAGGGATAGTCTACATGACGCTCCTTGCCGCGTCCAACAAATCCCCTTGCACGCGCCTGCCAGATTTCTTCACAGACCCTTACACAGCGTCCGCACAGTACACAGTCCTCATTCCTGAACGGATACCTGACCTCCGTGACTCCGCACCGTACGGCTATATCCTGGATAGCACGGGAATTGGGCGCTTGTGCAACCAGCAACTCCGCCAGATTGCGGCGCAGCTTCTTTATCTTTTCCGTGTTCGTCCATATCTCCATCCCTTCTTCTACATTCAGTGTACAGGAGGTGGTGACCCTGGACCTACCGTTGACCACGTGTTCGACAATACAGAGTCGGCAGGCGCCTATATCGGATAAATAGGGGACGTGGCATAGATGTGGAATGCAGATACCATACTCAATCGCGGTATCGAGAACACTGGTACCCTTTATTGCTCTAATTTTTGCCCCGTCTATTGTTACGTTGACATATTGCTGCATCATAATACCTCGTATTTCTAGATAACCTCGATAGCATCAAATTTGCATTCACTGCGGCAAATCCCGCATTTCTGACATAACTGCATGTCGATAATATGGACCTGTCCTTTCTCTCCTGTTATTGCCCCGTGAACACATCCACGCAGACAGACCCCGCAGCCGGTACATTTGTCAGGATCAATCCGGTATGTAATCAACTCTCTACAAACTCCGGCAGGGCATCGCTTTTCATAAATGTGGGCTTCGTACTCCGGACGGAAATAACGCAGGGTCGTCATTACCGGATTTGGTGCGGTTTTACCCAACCCGCACAGGGCGGTCTCAGCAACCGTCTCCGCTAACTCTTCGAGAAGGTCAAGCTGTTCCGGCTTTCCATGTCCTTCCGTTATATCTGTGATTATCTCAAGCATCCGGTCGATTCCCAGCCGGCAGGGTACACACTTGCCGCACGATTCGTCCTGTAGAAACTCCAGGAAATACTTTGCCACGTCCACCATGCAGGAGCCCTCGTCCATAACCACCATACCGCCCGAACCCACCATTGAACCGGCTTCGGGAAGAACGTCGAAGTCGATTGGAAGGTCGAACTTCTCTACCGGTAGACAACCGCCCGAGGGTCCGCCTATCTGGACGGACTTTATCATTTTTCCGTCCAGCCCACCGCCACCGATATCAAACACTACCTTGTGAATGGGCATACCCATAGCCACCTCGACAAGCCCGGTATTCTTAATGCGGCCGGTTAGAGCAAGGATTTTTGTTCCCTTACTTTTTTTCGACCCTCTGGAGGCAAACCAAGATGGTCCGTTTAGAATGATAGACGGAATGTTAGCCCAGGTCTCAACGTTGTTAAGCGTGGTCGGCTTGTGATAGAGACCGTCCACGACTGTGTGGACATCCTTGGCTCGGGGTTCACCGACTTTGCCCTCGATAGAAGCCATCAGGGCTGTGGATTCTCCGCAAACGAAAGCTCCTCCGCCGCGGGCGATATCCACATCGAATGAGAACGACGAGCCCAGTATGTTGTCGCCGAGAAGACCAAGTTCGCGAGCCTGTTCGACAGCAATTTGCGAATGTTCGACCGCCAGAGGATATTCATTGCGCACGTATATGTATCCCTTGCGAGCACCCACCGCCCGGGCACCAATCATCATACCCTCCAGTACCAGGTGCGGGTTACCCTCGAGAACGCACCGGTCCATATAGGCTCCCGGGTCGCCCTCATCAGCGTTGCAGATTACGTATTTCTCGTCTCCGGGCGCATTATGGCAATCCTGCCATTTACGTCCGGTCGGAAATCCGCCGCCACCACGCCCGCGTAGCCCCGATTCCTGTATGTCATTGATTATCTTCTCCTGGGTTGTGCCGTTGTTAAGTACTCTGGTCAAAGCGGTATATCCGCCGGCAACGATATAGTCCTCGATTGAGCAGGGGTCGAGCATCCGGTTCTGAGAAAGAATCTGCCGGTCCTGTGCTTTATAAAAAGGAATCTCTGCCTGGGTCCGGCATTTTTCACCTGAAACCGGGTCGGTATAAAGCAGGCGCTCGATTAACTCGCCTTTCATCACGGTCTGATAAACGATTTCAAAGGCATCATCCGGCGAGACGTGGCAGTAAAATATATTGCCCGGCTCGATAACCATGACGGGTCCTTGTTCACAGAAACCGTGACATCCCGTGACGCATAGCCGGACTGTTTCCTCCAGCCCCTGTCTGGATAACTCCTCTTTGACGGAATCAACTACAGCCAAGGAATCTGAAGCCTGGCAGCCGGTCCCGCCACAAACCATAATGGTGGTAGTAATATTTTGACGCTGCTGTCGTAGCTGCTCGCGCAGGTGGTCTAGTTCTCGGCCACTATTCAACCTGGACATACTCTTTTTCCTCCGTTTCCTGGCTGCGAAGTGTCTCTATCAGTTTACGGAGCTTGGCGGGAGTCATATGATGATGGTAAGACCCGTTTTCTGTAACTATCGGTCCCAGAGCACAGGCACCCAGACAATTGACATGCTCGATGGAAAATAGCCCGTCTGGAGTCATTTCATCCGGTTGCACGTTGAGCTGGCCACAAGCCTGGTTGATAAGTAAATCGGCACTCCGCACATGACAGGCAGTACCCGTGCAGAAGGTCAGTACATGCTTGCCGGAAGGCTTTAACCGGAATGCCTTGTAAAACGACGCTACTCTATAGACTTCGATAAGTGCCACACCAAGTTCCCGGGATACTGTCTGCATGGACTCCTGGGAGATGTAGCCATAATTCTTCTGTATATCCTGCAGCACTTCTATAAGCTGGTTCGGCTGACTGCGGCGTCCTTCCAGGATTTGCTCGAGCGTTCGTGGCGACATATTAACCTCCTTTTGTCTGGCAGGTGGTTGACTGTATCTAGAGTAATTGATAGAATTAACACAGTAAATACGGATTTAATGCACTTATATTGCCTACAAAATATAGGTAGTATTTTCGAATGTTAACTACCTATTCGGAATTGAATGGAGGCACATAATGGAAAATGAAGATAGTCCTCAGTCTTCAGCCGATGACCAGCGTATCACTTTCCCGTCGAAAGAGCTGACTCTTTTATGGCGAATCCCGTTTTCAACCGAAACCGACCCGGATAAGGTTGATTATGCTTTACGTGAGCGTATCAAAGAACTGAACTGCCTCTACGGGATATCCCAGCTGGCAGAACGTTATTTGTATTCCCTGGATGAACTTTTACAGGAACTTGTTAACTTTCTGCCCTATTCGTGGCAGTATCCGGAAATAACCTGTGCACGGATACTTTATAAAGGTAAAACCTATACCAGTGAAAAATTTGAAGTTACTAACTGGCGGCAATCCTCGCGGATTTATATATACCACGAAGCGGTTGGAGAATGTGCAATCTTTTATCTGGAAGAGTGTCCGCCAGCTGATGAAGGTCCTTTTCTGAAAGAAGAGCGCGCTCTGCTGGATGCAGTTGCCGAGCAGATAGGTACTATTGCCACGCGGATAACGGCAGACCTGGAATTGCAGGAAACCAACCGGCAATTAACACTGGAGCGTAAAGCCCTGCAGGAAGCCAATACCGCTTTAAGGCTGGTAATGACCAGGATTGAGCAGGAGAAGCAGGAAATATACCGTGATATCAAAATGAACGTCGATAAAATATTGATGCCTATCCTCAACGCTCTTGCCCTGCAGCTTCCTGCTTCGCAGAAAAATTATATAGAGATGCTTCAGACCAACCTCGACGAAATCACATCGCCCTTTATAAGCAAATTGTCTCTTTCTTATAGTTCGATGACGCCAACGGAAATAGCCATTTGCAATATGATACGTGCCGGGATGCGAACCAAGGAAATTGCCGAGATGCGCAGCGTGTCAGAGGCTACCATCAACCGTCACCGCGAAAAAATCCGGCGTAAACTCGATATCACCAACAAGGATGTCAATCTGGCAAGCTTCCTGCAATCGAGTATGCTGGACAACAACTAA
>CAZBAN010000053.1:0-9202 GCA_964489895.1 uncultured Dehalococcoidales bacterium | reverse complement strand
CAAGGATGTCAATCTGGCAAGCTTCCTGCAATCGAGTATGCTGGACAACAACTAACCGCTTTTACTAGAGTCACATTCTGAGCGAATGTTACGGCAGTTTATACCGGTAATACCAGACTCATTGGTTCATCATGCGGTCAGTCCACGTAGGTGGTCGCATGGGTGGGACCGAGAGACATCATGAGTACGCCGAACGGTTTATCCACCCACCGGGTAACGGTGGGATTATGGGCGAGACCGGCCGGAATAACAACGGCGGTTGGTTCATCTATAATATGCCGTTCGTGCTCAATCCCGAGGTCCATCTGAATCTCCGCGCCGAGGTAATCTATATCGGACGGGTCGGTGCCGGCGAAGACGATAACCTCGTCCACAGGGTGCGTATGTGCGCCTTTTCCGGGTCCCCGCATCCACAAGCCCGGTTTTGTGTGGATACCCCAGCAGAAATTGACTTTCATACCAAGTAAGTCCTGCCCGAACATCCAGACGGCATTTTCCGTCAACCCGGGTCCGGGCTTCCATTTTCCTGCTGCCATATCTCCGTAGTACGCCCTGCGTTCTTCAGTCAGCCGTCTAGCGACCATGGTATTGGGTTTGAGCAACTTTACATTATCATCGTACAGGTGACCGTAAGTAACAGTCTCCTCCGAAACGTGGACCCGCTTTTTACCGAACGAGGATTTCATGGCAGGCCTGATATCGCTGCTGTCGGAGGTTTCCTCCCGCTGCCGGACTTGCTCGTCAGGCAAACCGTCTCCCAGCCAGTGAGAAGTGGGCTCCGCACCGAGCGAAATTATAAAAAAACTGTATCCGATGGGATTGGCAACATCCAGTGTCACCGATGGGCAGTGGTAAAACCCTGCCGGAGCAATGATAACCGAAGGTTTATTAAAGCGATGTATTTCAAGCTCTTTGCCCAGGCAGTACTGTATTTCAGCGCCCAGGTATTCAGGCTTGGCGGGGTCCAGCCCGACGAATACCAGGCATTCCGGATAAGGGTGGATGTGCGGGTCCATACCCGGATGCCAGTCACCCAGGCCGGTATAAAAGCCCCAGGAAAAATTCAAATTTACGCCTTCCAGGTGGTCTCTGCCGTTGAGCCACCGATTGACATCGGCGTTGCCGGTGTTTCTGAAAGTCTGGGCTAAACCGGGTGCTGCTGCTATCTTCAACGGTTTTAAAAGATGGTCATACTTTCCGACTGCCATGGTACATTTCCTCCGTGATTTTGTTGGTCTCCTAAGTAGTCCTGTTTGCGTGATATTACGATTGTCAATCGACCCATAACATCTCCGATTGACCGGAAAGGTTAATAGTAAAAAACGCGAATGCCCTGTCCACCCATCGGGTAACGAAAGGTCCGTGGGGCAGACCGGACGGGCACACTACGACACAGGGTTCTGTAATCAGGTGGCGTTCATGCTCTCTGCCAAGGTCTATCTCAATCTCTGCTCCAAGACGGTCGCCGCGAGACGGGTCAGTACCGACAAAGACAAGGACTTCATCCACGGGATGAGTGTGGGCACCAACACCGCGGTGCCACAGGCCGGGGCTGCTGAAGAACCCCCAGTCCATGTTAACATCAATGCCTTCCAGGTCTTTGCCGTACATCCATGCCAGGTGGTCGGCGTTACCCGGACCAAGCGTCATCCCGGGCATATTCCCGGTATTATCGGGGGCAGCCTGCCGTTCTGTCCCGACCCGGGACTGCTTGAGCTTTTTACGCTCAACGATGATGTTCTCTCTCAGTGGCTTCACCAGTCGGGAATAGTTACTTCCTCGTCCGGCAGCCGTTTCGTTCTCTTTAAGCGGGTTTTTCTGATGAGAAGGAGTAAGGGCTGCTATGTAGTGGCCGAAGCCCTTCGGACTGTACATACGTTTGGTGGTCACCGGCCCATGAGGAACACCTGCAGGTACCACCACCACGGTAGGCTCGCTGAAATAGTAGGGTCCCATCTCTTCTCCAAGGCAGCATTCGATATCCGCCCCGAGATAGTTAACGTTGGCGGTATCAAGACCAACGAAGAAATGAACCTCCGGATACGGATGAACGTGGGAGTCGTTTTCGTTATACCAGTTGCCGAGTCCGTTATGATACTCCCAGGCGAAGGACAGGTTCATTCCCTCCAGCCCGTCTCTGCCGTTTATCCACACCCCTTGTGACGTTGCCGGACCGGAACTTGCCTCGGTGTATTTTCGTGCATCTGTTGCGGTTCTCTGTTTTTTAATACCGAGAGGCTTGATAAGATGGTCATAGAGCTTCTTTACCAATTATTCTCCTCCTTGTAAGGTATTAACCGGCTCCGGTCCCGGTTGATGCTGGCGTAGTTATACGGAGCCGCAGTGCCAGATTATATTCTTATTATCGGATTGACCACTTTAGCGTCAGGCCATGAGCCGTAGTAGTTCAGCTGGTCTTCCGGGGGCTCCTGTTTCAGCCACTCTTTCTCAAATTCATCGTAACTCTTACCCCGGCGTATCCGGTCCTCACGTTCTTTCTGCCTTAGCTCCTTCGTTTTCTCCTCGTCAGCGGTCCATGTCTCAACGTCATAAGCCACATGGTAGACGTTGCGGGCAATCCAGTCAGAGACGAGCTCATTCCTCACGTCGTCGACAACCGCCTGAGGGTCTCTCTCCAGCACGTCACCGTACCCTTTCCCGCCGGTACCGCCGCCTCCATACAGGGAGCCCTGGTAAACCACCCTTGCCGGGCGTATATTGACAGAGTTAGGCAGCAGGTAATCACCTTCAATAACTCTTCCCTTTATTATCTCTTCGGTTGATGTAGGTATGTTTTTCTCTCCTTTAGCCATAAGCTCAAGTATATTGCTGTTCTCGATGCCAACTCCAGGCTGGTTGTTGGGCGGATAGCCACCGAACAGACCATTCCCGACCAGCATTCTTTTACTCCTGACAAATTCTCCGGTAGGACCGCGCCTGGAATCCGGCAGACCGTAAAAAATGGTGGCAACATATCCGCTGGCTCCACCACGGTATTTGCCGTTGCCTCCGCTGTCCTTGCAGTGCTTCTGCCAGATATGAAGAGTCGGGGTATCGGCTTCTCCCTCCTCAGCATCACTTCCGGTGGCGTGCACGGCAGACCTGAAGATTGCGCTGTCCATGCCATCAGAATCCACACGGGCGCCCTGCCCACCGGTATTCCTGGTCCAGCCTCCTCCGCTACTTACCGAAGGTACCCCGCGCTGGTTAACTCCGGCGCCAAAGCCAAAACCACCACCGCCGCCTCCCATACCTTCGCCGCCTACGCCGACAAGCTGGTTTTGAGGAGCGGCAATCGTCAACCTGTCCTCGGTACTGAACATCATGCTGGCGAGAATCTTTGGGAGTATCTGGGTATTCAGCTCTCCTACGGGCGGCGCTATGGATATCGCCGCATCCCAGTTAGGGCTTATCACGGTACCGTCAGGAATGCGGAAGTCCACCGGCGCCATAGTGCCGAGACAGACCGGCAGGTCATGAAAACCATGGGAATACATGTGTAGCGCCGCGTAACTGACCATCACCCAGGGGAAGCAGTTAAGAGCGCTGTCATTTTCCGGGGAGGTGCCGGTATAATCGAGGAGTATGTGGTCATCTTCTTTATATGCGGTGCAGAAAATACGCCAGAGACCCGGTCTGGCGCCAACACCGCTCAGGAAGACGACGTTCCGGTAGATTCCATCATTCCACTTACGAATTCTGTTTCTGGCGCCTTCCTCGGCTACCAGCATCGTCTTGCGCAGCAGCCCCCTGACGAAATCATAACCTTTTTGCTCAGCCAGCTGCTGAATCCTCATCCTGAGCCGGTCCACCGCCGTACACCGCGCTCTCAGGTCCAGAATCTGCTGCCGCGGGGCGCGGCCTATCATATTGACCATCATCTCAAGGAGGTCGTTTTTAAGCTGGTAATTCTCGGCGATTTTTATCGGTGTAAGGTTCATGCCTTCCTCATAACGGCTCTTGGCATGCATTATCATACCTCCCGGGACGATGCCGCCGGTTTCGTCCATATGCGTTCCCGATGATGCCCAGGCTATGTGCTCACCGTTGGAAAAAATAGGCATGAGGGCGAACTGGTCACAATTGTGAATCCCGCCGTAACTGGCCTCGTTACAGTAGAAAATATCGCCCTCGTGAACGCCGACTCCGGGGTCATCCTTGAAATTCTGCATAATCCACTTGATGGGATTCTGCGCCGTAACGCTGTGGATGAAAGTACCCAGGCAGGCACTCACCATGTCACCCTGAGCCGTGTGTAAGCCGACAATCAGGTCTCCCGACAATACCCAGTTAGAATTTCCAACCTTGGTGAAGACGTCTTTGCACTCGGCAAGTATCATGTTTATACGTTCGCTGTAAATCTCGTAGTCGCCCGGCGCAAGCTTCTCAAGCCCTTCCAATTCCTCCTGACTGATTTCACTCGGCTTCAGAAACGCCATAACTTCATCTTTTGATGGCCGCATCGCTTCCTCCTTCTCGCCTCTGTTCAGAGTAATTCCGCATTCTACACAATGATACCGCTTAAGAATTCGTTTATGGTAAAGATCCTGCCGGCAGGTAAAACGATATTTGTATCGGCGGCTTCGATTACCGCAGGTCCTTCTATCTTGTTTCCCGGTTCGAGCAGGTTCAGTTCGTATGTATCCGTAGGTTTGAAGCCATCCACTTCCTGCCAGAAGATTTCCCGTCTTCCCTTACGAGCTTCGGCTGGAGGTTTAGTCTCTTTCAGAGGGTATTTGGGCATCCTGAATGTAGGTGTGACGAATAGCGACCTCAGGATGAATGACGATATATCGACACCACCCTCGGGGAAAACGGACAGAGCGCTGTAAGCCTTGATAAACTCCCGCTCAAAATTCTCATAGATAGCCAGAACATCCTCCTCGTTTCTTATGAACAAGCGGGGAGAAGGTACCCGCGTCATGTTAAGCTGTCCGCCGTACCTCATCTCCAGCTCGAGAGAAAAGACCGCCGAATCAGGCGGGATGCCCTGACCTTTCAGGTCCCTGATGGCTACTTTTTGCAGTTCCTGCACCGTCCCGTTGAAGTTATCGTAATCGGTAAAGTATTCTCCGGTGCCCGCGCCGCCGAGTCCGCTGGGCTGCTTGAAAAGTACATAGTTGGTTGTCTCATAATATTGAATTACATCCATAACGCCGGAACCGAGAGCACAGAATATCGGCGACGTGGGGAGAGTGACAATCTTCGGCACGCCAGCTTCGAAAGTATAGCCACAGCAGTGAGTCGGACCGGCCCCACCCAGGGAAAACACGACGAATTCCTTCGGGTCATGCCCCTTAAGGATGGTCTCCTTGAAAATCTCTCCCGCCATAGTCCCATCGACCACTCTCTTTATCAGCCAGGCAGCCTCTTCCACTTCAATCTGGAGAGGTCTGGCTATCCTGCGACGTATTGTATTTACCGCTTTCTCGCGGCTCAGCTTCATCTTCCCGCCGTGGAAGTAATCGGGATTGATGTATCCGAGTACCACGTCAGCATCGGTTACCGTCGGCTCCGTCCCACCAAGGTCATAACAGGCTGGTCCCGGCATGGAACCGGCGCTCTGAGGTCCTACCAGCATTCTGTTGCCCATAAGTGTATCGACCTTGGCTATGGACCCTCCGCCGGCTCCAATCGACTTCGATTCAAGCATTGTTAACTCCACCGCCCAGCGGTCAATTACCGGGTGGTACTGATAGAAACTGGGGTTTCCGTCTACAATCAAGCCCACGTCAAAACTTGTCCCGCCCATATCGGTGACGATTATGTCTTTAAACCCCTGCTCCTTGCCGACATAAGCCGCCCCGATGATGCCGGCAGTCGGGCCGCCATTGAAGGTGTTAAGGGCTGTCGTCCGGAAGACTTCAGCCATACCTCCGCTGTTGTGCACCATCATCAGCGCCCGTTTGTATCCCAGACTTCTCAGTTCGTCACCCATCCCCTTGAGTTCATCCACCATGACCCGGTGCAGATAGGCACACAGCATGGTGGCAACCATCCTGGGATACTCGCGCCATCTCGGCGAGACGTCGGAGGATATCACAACAATGGCGCTTCCCAGGTAGCTCTCAGGGTACTGCCGCCGTATCAGTTCGCGTATCTTCTTCTCATGGTCGGGATTGGCATAGCTGTTAATCAGGCAGACGACAAACCCCTGTGCCCCCTGGTTTACCAGGTAGCGGAGCTTTTCCAGCGTATCCTCCTCGTCCAGCGGTCTTACTACCTTGCCGTCGTAGGCAATCCTCTCTTTTACCCCCACCGTCATATAGCGGGGGATGATAGGTTCAGGTTTGTTCATTCTGGGCAGGTTCCTCATCTCGCTGATTGTTATTCCGTCACCCCAGGCACCTCCCCTCCCGGCCGGAAGGGTATCCTCAAAACCCTCCGTCGTAATCAGACCGAGCCGGGGTCCTTTTCTCTCGATAAGCCTGTTCACAGCCAGAGTAGTCGAGTATCGTACCATTTCCGTTGATTCCAGTAAGTCCTCCAGGGAAATATCCAGGGATTCGATAGTCTGACGTAAAGCCTGCATAAATCCTCTGGAAAGGTCATAAGGGGTAGTCGGAGCCTTACCGAAAACCGTCCTGTCTCCGTAAATGATCAGGCAATCGGTGAAAGTGCCGCCGATGTCAACGTTGATAGTAGCACCGGGTTTTGCTCTGCCAGTTCTCTTTCTGTCCGATAGGAGTTCAGTCATCTTGTTATCTCCCTATTCATTACTGTTCACGAGATATTTCTGTTTCAGTTTATCTATATCAGGCTCTATATCGTAGGTAATCGGATGTCCCGGAAGCAGTATCTCGTTTTCAATCATGACTCCACAACCGGGGCAGTAGAACTCCACTATACGGCAGACATCGGGGTCCGGGGCATAGCTGCCGTCTTCGAGCACCGGGTTATATATCTCTCTGGGGTCACGGTTATAGACCAGACAGCCTTTCTTGTAGTTCTCTCTTGCCGGTACCAGTTCCCTGCCGCACCGGTTGCAGCACCACTTTTCCTCCTCCAGGTCAATATCCAGATATTCGGTAATCTGTACTTTCTGTCCCATATGAACCACCTCCGGTGTTATATCTCAACGATAGTAATATTACCACGAAATGGCATCGCTGGATAATACCGGAGCGTGATTATTGACAAAATCCGGATACACGACTACATTGTTAT
The DNA here is from genome assembly GCA_964489895.1 of uncultured Dehalococcoidales bacterium. Lineage (GTDB taxonomy): Bacteria > Chloroflexota > Dehalococcoidia > Dehalococcoidales > UBA2162 > MGML01. The sequence continues at coordinate 2,035 of CAZBAN010000053.1, read as the reverse complement.
AGTCCAAAATGTGACGGCTGGTGCTACTTTACAGTTCAGACTGGATTATGGAGTATCAGGAAAAGGAGTTTAGAATGACGACCGAGAACCAGTTTTACCGGGACTTACAGAAATTTCTGGACACATTACCGGGCGGCTTCCAGGCGACGGAATCCGGTTCGGATATTCAGGTGTTGAAACGCCTCTTTACCCCGGACGAAGCCAGGGTAGCCGTACACCTTACCATGAAACCGGACCCGATAAAGGCTATTTACAGTCGTGTCAAGAAGAGCGGGATGTCAGTGTCCATCGAAGAACTACAGCAGATACTTGACCAGATGCTGCGTAAGGGAACGCTCATGCCCCATTACGAAGGTTATGATGAAACACACTACTGCTGTACCGACACCACTTCCGGCGGAATGGTTACTCTCCAGGTGGACCGCCTGACGAAAGAATTTATCGGTGACTTTGGCAGCTATTCCGCGGAGGCGGGGAAGGAGAGAAAACCCGCCCCTAAGGAACACTCCGCTCTGCGTACCGTCCCGGTCGAAAAAAGTATTCCCCTTCCTGAAAAATACCGGGTCGGCGATTATGACGATATTAGAAAAATTGTCAAAAGTCTGCCTGGCCCCATTGCCGTGGCAAACTGTATCTGCCGGCAGATTACACGACTTTTCGGGGGAAAGTGCACCAAGACCGACCTTGAAGAATCGTGCATAATAATCGGGCCTGACCACGCCAGGCACTACGTTGATATGGGGATTGGCCGTTTTATCACCAAGGAGGAAGTCTTCAATATTCTGAAGAAAGCCCAGGAAGACGGGCTGGTCCTCCAGCCGGAAAACTCACAGAAGCCGGAGGCTATCTGCTGCTGTTGCGGAGACTGTTGCGTATTCCTGAAAAATTTCAAACAGTTACCCCGCCCGGCGGACATGTTCCTGTCCAATTACTACGCGGAAGTTGACCCTGAACTGTGTACGGGGTGCGAGGAATGTATCGAGCGATGCCAGATGGAAGCTCTGACCATGGTTGGTGGTGTTGCTGTGGCAAACCCTGACCGCTGCATCGGCTGCGGCAACTGTGTCGCTATCTGTCCATCGAATGCCAGCCAGCTGCGTAAAAAAGAAGAGGAAATAGTGCCCGTAAAAGACAAAGACGCATTTTACATGAACCTGTTATCTTCGAGACGCGGTAAATAAGTGAGTAAGTACAGGTATCAGGACTGCCAGGTAATATCGGCTGGTTTGCGCGGTGGTATCCGGTGATATTTGTATTTCGGGTAGCCTAACGCCATAGCGCCGTAAACCTGTTTACCCTCCGGCAGCGATAGCATCTCCTTAACCGGAGGGAAATTATTAGCCGCACCGGAAAAGAAACCCAGCCAGCAGCATCCCAGCCCCAGGCAGTTCGCCGCCAGGTCAAAATATGCCAGGGCGATAGTACAGTTTACTGAGTTTATCGGCATATCTGCCTCAGAATAGGCAGCGACTACAGCGGGAGCGCCGTTGAGGAAGATGTCGTAACCCTCTTCTTTCCTTTTCATAAACAGACCAGCTACAGCGGAATAGGCCGGGGTGTTTTTCATTACGTTAATCATGAATTCCGCCCCGATTTCTCTGAGGCGCTGCATCCTGTCTTTGTCATCGATTACCAGCCAGCTCACATTCTGTGCGTTGGCACCGGTCGGAGCGTATCTGGCGGCATCTATAAGCCGTGTAATGTCCTCTCTGGGCACCGGTGTGTCCTTATAAGCCCTTATCGAGCGGCGACTCTTCAGGAGCTGGACACACTGGCCGAAACTCACTTGTAGAGCCGGGTCAATCTCCGGGAATCGTTCCAGCGGTGTTCTAAGCAGAGTCAGGCTTCCTTTAGGGCAGACTATCACGCAGGCGCCACATCTGTTACACGACTGACTGGCTTCACGTATGTTACTGACTGCAGGTGTGAGTTTCGGGTAGCTATCTTCCTTGACTTGAATCAAGCCCACCGGACAGACGGTGGCACACAACCCGCACTTATTGCAGGTCTCTTCATTAATCTTAAACATATCCAA
>CAZBAN010000052.1:0-14136 GCA_964489895.1 uncultured Dehalococcoidales bacterium | reverse complement strand
CATCTACCCAGGCATAGCTGTGTATTATCCCGTAGCGTGGCGAAATCATGAATTTTGTCTTCTCATCCCGTCCCTGAGCGCCAACGAATTCATCATCGGTATCTCTGATTTTAGCGCCCATTTGTTCCAGTTCAAGCAAAGTATCATAATTCTCACGACACTGGACCTGGATTCCGATGCCGTTACAGAATGGACGGTCAGCCATATGTTCTGCCCATTCATCCGGGTCTACATTGGATAGGGGGTTCGCTGGAGCATCACACCAGTGGTCGCATCCCGGACCTCCAGCGCCGCTCCTGATAGTATCACCCTTTTCCACCAGAACTACTCTTACACCCTGTCTGGCAGCACTGATTGCCGCCCAGCAACCGGCAATACCACCTCCTATCACCAGGACATCGGTTTCGATTTCCTGCTCCTGGTCATACCGGATTGGATACGGCCAGTCAGGTGCGTGGCCCTGTTCTTTGAAATAATCATTCCATGTACCCAATTTATATACCTCCTTTCATTATTACCTGTTTTAAGAGATTTTCACGCCAATGATATGCTTCATTTATTAGCAATGTCAAGGTAAAAAATACCCGCCAGTATATAAGCTCGACAAGTTCGCTGGATAAGACTAGACTAATCCACTCTGTAACTATTGACAAACCCATGAAACAGTACTACACTCTGATACAAACTTGTATATCGATATGGTATTAGAGGTAATCAGTAGCTGCGCATGAGGAGTATCTGAACTATAATGTAATAGTTTATGGCACTCCTCATGATTTTATAGGGGTGGTAGACAGAATAATTAAGGAAAGGAGAAGTGAGAGATGGGAAAGAAAATTGTATGGTTTGTGGTGAGTTGCCTTATGGTGCTGTCCCTGGTGGTGGCATCCTGCGGCGGAGCTGAGGAGGAAGAAGTGATCGGTGAAACAGGAGGAGAAGAGGCATCTGGTGCAGAGATACCAAAAGTCGGTGGTATGCTCGTATCCTCAGGGGCAGATCTTGGACCTATCGACCCGACCACTACCCAGGCAATCAGAATCGGGCACATGCAGTACACCAGCAGCGAACTTATTCAGGGAGACTGGGCCAAAGGGCCGCAAGGCACCCACGAAACCAATCATGACTGGGGTTTCCTCGGTGATGTTACTTTACTATCGGGCGAACTGGCTGAAACCTGGGAGTTTCCGGATAGTGAGACCATCATTTTCAATCTCCATAAGGGAATCTATTACCAGGACAGGGCACCGGCAAACGGTCGGGAGTTAACCGCCGATGATGTGGTCTGGAATATACGTATGCAGTTCAACTACAGTGGACTCTGGAACAGTATGACGTATCCTCCGGATGAGCCGGCTGAGGTAACCGACAGAATGCTACCGGGAGACCCGAGACGGCCAACGAAGGTAACGGCACTTGACAGGTATACAGTCGAAATAAAGGTACCGGCGGATTCACAGGCGATAATGTTCCTTGAAATCGGCGATAACCTTTATACAAACCCGCCAGAATGCTGGACGGAGGATGACGGATGGCAGGACTGGTCAGAGGTGGTCGGTTCAGGACCTTTCCTGCTGGCTGATTACGTAGTCGGTAGTACGATAACCTATACCAAGCACACCAGATACTTCGAGTATGACCCGCTTAACCCCGAATACAGGATGCCCTATATCGACACCCTTAAGTTACTTATAATTCCTGACAGGTCCAGTCTGCTGGCAGCTTTCCGGACAGGGCAGCTTGACGTGCTAAGAGGTTTCGGCGCCGCTACCATCGAAGAAGCGGAAGACGTTATGGTTCGATGCCCTGATGTACAGTATACAACGAGGTTGACCAATGGCAGCGTCCTCGCTGGCAGAATGGACAAGCCAGAGTTGCCTTTCGATGACCTCAGAGTGCGGCAGGCGATGAACCTGGCGGTTAATCAGCAGGAAATACTGGATGATTACCTCGAGGGTAAAGGCGTCATGTTAGGTTACCCCTATCTTCCTACTCCAGAATACAGTAAATTCTATACTCCGCTGGAAGAGATGCCTGAGGATGTCAAGATGCTGTTCGAATATGACCCGGACAGGGCTATAGAGCTGCTGGAAGATGCCGGGTACCCTGATGGCTTTACGACTACAGTTGATTGCTCATCTGCCTCTACTGATGAATTGTCCATGCTTAAGGCTTATCTGGAAAAGGTAGGTATCATCCTGGAGCTTCAACCCATGGAGGCTGGTGCCTGGTTTGGTATGTGGGCAGCAAGGTCATATGAAGAGATGTTCTATGGTCCACTTACCGGACTCTGGGCTCCTTTCGAACAACTCTGTACTAAAAAAGGTGTGTATTCCAACATCGCTTATATCGACGACCCTTACTATGTGGAAGTGGGCGAAGTTATCGCCCGGGATATAGTAGCAAACCCGGATAACTATTTCAGGACGATGAAAGAGGAAGGTATTTACGAACTTGCCTCAGCCTGGGGTATATGGTTCCCGGCACGGTATAGCTACAACATGTGGTGGCCTTGGTTGCAGAACTACAAAGGCGTGAACTGGGCCGGCTGGGCCAATACCGAAGACCTGTACAAGTACTTCTGGGTTGACGAAGACCTGAAAGATTCTATGGGATACTAGTTACAAGCGTATCGTAACTGAATAAAAGCAGAAGAGGGGAGCGGGAGTTATCCCGCTCCCCTCTATTTACGATAAAAACAAGTTCTTTGACAGACGTTTCTCAGTGAAATTAAGATAATAGTATATGGATAAGTCATACCGCCGCATTACCCCTGAAATAGCAGGTCGGATAAAGCTGATTATGACCGATGTCGATGGCACATTAATCTCAAGCGGGCGTTCTGTCAGCCCGGATGTCGCCGGGGCGATTTCTATGTTACAGAAAGATGGTATCACGGTGGGGCTTGTCTCAGGCAGGACACTCCCTCTGCTTGAATCAATGGCTCTGGAGCTGGAAATCAAAGGACCGATTATCGCCGAGAACGGTGCCGTCGCCAGACTGAAGGCAGGTGGCGAGAACATGGCTCTGGGTTACTCGCGTCAACCGGCCCTGGATGCCCTGGTGAGGCTGAAAACCCTCTTTCCCGAAGCGATAGAGGAGAGAGAAGACAATAAAGACCGGATAATCGACGTCGTATTCTGGTCGCACGGCGTGGCGCCGGATGAACTGAGAAAGCATGTCAGCAGTGTCCAGCTTCTTGATTCCGGTTATATATTGCATCTGATGCAGAAGGACATCGATAAGGGAAAGACGCTTAAGAAACTGCTGGATGAGATGGACAACTATTACTCACCGGAAGAAGTGTTTGTCTTTGGTGATTCAGTAACAGATGTAACACTGTTCGAGATGTTTCCGAACAGCGTGCTTATCATAAACCCGGCACTCCCGGATGGGCAGAGCGGGATTATGCAGGAACGTGCCAGGTACATAAGCGACCTCCAGTACGGAGAGGGGTTTACAGAGGTAGCTTTACATATTGTTGATGCTCGTAAAAGTGCGGTGTAACACTGACAGCGGAATATAAGTGAAGGGAGAATGAAGATGAAGTATCGCAAGTTTGGCAAGCTGGACTGGGAAGTATCGGCACTTGGATTCGGAGTGATGAGACTGCCGGTTAAAGGCGAAGACACGGCAAACATCGATGAGCCTGAAGCAATCCGGATGCTCCGTTATGCCATCGACCACGGAGTAAACTACCTCGATTCGGGTTATATGTACCATATGGGGAACAGCGAAAAGTTAATAGGCAGGGCACTGGAAAACGGCTACCGTGAGAAGGTCAGGATGGCAACAAAACTGCCTGTCCGCATGATTGAGTCGCCAGACACGTTCGACGATTATCTCAACGAGCAATTAAGGCGACTCCAGATGGACAGGCTGGATTTTTATTTACTCCACGGTCTGAACGGAGAGAGCTGGCCCAGAGTCAGGGACTGGGGAGTACTTAACTGGGCTGAGAAGAAGATGGCAGAGGGTAAATTCTCCAACTTAGGTTTTTCATTCCATGATGATTACGATGTTTTCAAAGATATTATCGACTCATATGATAACTGGACGCTCGCTCAGGTTCAGTACAACTATATGGATGTCGACTACCAGGCGGGAAGAAGAGGAGTTGAATACGCTGCCGGTAAGGATATTGCTGTTGTTGTCATGGAACCGCTACGCGGCGGAAAGCTGACTCAGGAACCCCCTGACTCAGTGGCAAAGGTGTTTGAATCAGCTCCCGGAAAAAGAAGCCTGGCGGGGTGGGGGCTGATGTGGGTATGGAACCAGCCGGAAATCTCGGTAGTGCTCAGCGGTATGAGCACGATGGAGCAGGTGGTGGAAAACGTGGCTCTGGCGGAGGAGTCTGACCCTGGGATGCTGGACGCTGAGGACCTGGGACTCATCGACAGGGTGCGAGAAGCCTATCATAGCCTGATACCCATACCCTGCACTGCATGCCGGTACTGCATGCCCTGTCCCAACGGCGTGGATATACCGGCAATATTCCAGATATATAACGATGCCGTTATGTACAATGACATCCAGATGGGAAGGTTTCGCTACCAGATGGGAGATATGCTTAAGGAAGAGCAAAGAGCTGATAATTGTATGGAGTGCGGTGAATGCATGGAAGCCTGCCCGCAGTCGATTGATATCATTGACTGGTTGAAGAAGGCGCATGAACTACTCATGCTGCAGTAATAAAAACATGGTCTACATGGTATGAGGCCGGTTACTTCAGGAAATGCCTGGCTCTTCTAAGCGAGAGAATAAAGAAGCCGAATATCAGCACGTCTATACCGATGAGTATAAAGACATTGAGGGCAATCTCTGTCCAGTTGGCTCCGCGCTGACTGATTACCATAATCGGTTCGAGCATGTAGTACGTGGGGAAAACCCTGCCAATCCACTGAGGTATCTGGGGAAACATGTAGATAATCGCCGGACCGAACAACAGGATTGCGGCGCTTTTCCAGAGAGCAAAGAGGGTGGAAATATCTTTCAGCAAAGCTCCGCATATCATACCGAGCTCGACAGCCATAATCCCTCCGAGCGCCAGTACTGCAATCAGGAGCAGAGGCTGGACTCCCAGAGCCTGGTTTACTGCCAGGACTATTATCCCGACAAACATACTGAGAAGGAAACCCAGCAGTCCCTTGGAGATAAAGACATCCATTACGCTGGTGGGAGTTACTATCAGCGCGGTCAGGGTATTCTTCTCCTTTTCATCTATCAGCGAGGTGGCAGGGATAAAGACTCCACCTACAAACACAGCGAACAGCATAATCAACGGAAGCAGGCGGGCACTCCAGGGGATTATTTCCTTTTCTCCCAGGGTAACGGTCTCGATTTCCACCGGGGCTTGCTGGTCAGCCATGTCCCTTATCATGTTTGCCAGAGTTACCAGCAGCACGGTCCGGTCTTTGGCAAGGCTTTCACCCCAGATATAGGCGGTAATCTCGGTATCATCTCCCTGCATAACAGCGGCGTCAAAACCATCCGGGATGATGATTCCCACGTCCACAGCCCCGTCCTCAACGGCACGTCTTATCGCGGACTCAGTACTGAACTCCCTGTACCTGATTGAATCGTATGATTCAAGTGCTGGCGGAAGCTGAGAGTTCCCTTCATCGAGGACACCGAGCTTCGGCTTTTCACTGGTGAGGGTACCGAAAACCGCTGATAACACAAATGAAATCACGATGGGCATGATGATAGCCCAGATAAAGATAAAACCTCTCGGGCCCTGAAAGAGTTCCTTTCTAAACAGAATGCCGATACGTTTCAGGCTCATCAGACCTTCCTCCTGATTCCCAGGATACCGATCCAGAAGACAACGATGCTGAACACCAGGAGAATTGCGATATTCAGCCAGACATCTCCCCAGTCCGCTCCGAAGCTGGCAACCCGGTGAACCATATCAACCAGATAGTAAGACGGGATATACTCAACCCAGCCGGTGACGGCACCCGGGAACATCACGCCAAAGGCAGGAACACTTAAAATAATTAAGATAATCATGCCCCAGGCGAGTACCGACATAAAGTCTTTAGCCATCGACCCGATGAAGAAGCCAATCGCCGTAGCCATCATCGAGCCAAGCAACAGGGCGAGTAAAATTATCAGGGGCTGATTATTCAATCCCCCGACGATACCCATAAAAAGTACAGCCTCAGAGAAAGCAAGCCCGACACCGAATATTCCTTTACCGATAAACAAGTCCCTGGGTGACATCGGTGTCACCAGGAGTGCACGGGCAGTGCCTCTCTCAAGCTCTTCGGCTATAAGGTTGGCAAGCCCGAAGGTCTCAAACATGATAAGGAATACCGCCAGCATGGGACGAAGGCGGTCACGCGGAGGTATCTGCATACCGGCCATATCGGTACCCAGGACCTCTTCGTTGATTTCGACCAAAAGGGGCTGTCCCGCCTGCCGGTAAGCAAGTTCCTTGATGATAGCGGTAACACTGTCTTTGACTTCTTCCGGCACGTCGGAAGCGACGTACAGCGTAATACCGGGCATTCTTCCCGCCGCCATTGCTTCCAGGGCATCAGCCGGCAGGGCGATACCGGCAACATAATCGCCGTTAGTTACGGATTCCTTGAGCGTTTCCTCAGAATCGACCGCAGTCAGTACCAGCCCTTCTGCTTCTACCTGCCGGAACGCCGGCAAATCGACCGGCGTGTAAAGACCGATTTCAAGGCTTTCATCGACTGTTTTTGGCATCCAGAAGTAGAACAAGATATAAAACACGACAGCGAGAACCGTAACAATGCCGATGAACCGGTTCCTGAAGAAAAGGAAAAAGTCCTTATAAACAAGTGCCTTTATAATCCCCCAGTTCATTCAACCAGCCCTCGACCGGTAATGCTGATGAAAATGTCTTCTAGAGTGGCTTCTTCACTGTGTACGGTCACTACATTCTCTTCACTGAAAAGCTGCTGGACAGCCTGTGGCGTTTCCGGGGTGTCCAGTATTATTTCGCGGTCCTCAAGGCCGCCGCTCTTAGATGTAATTCTTGCTTTCAGCGCACGTTTACCGTACTTCTGTTTCAGATTTAGCGGGGTATCAAGAGCTACTATTTTCCCCCGGTCCATAAACGCCACCCGGCTTGAGAGCTTATCCGCCTCGAGCATGTCATGAGTGGTTAGGAACACAGTAGCCCCACGGGCGCGCTCTTCAAGGATTACATTGCGGATTGCTTCCGAGGATGTCGGGTCAAGTCCGGCGGTCGGTTCGTCCAGGAACAGTACCCTGGGGCGGTTGACCATTGAACGCGCTACCATAAGACGCTGTTTCATACCCTTGGAGTAGGTCTCTACCCTGTCTTTACCGCGTCCGGCAAGACCTACCTTTTCCAGCAGGGTATCGGCATCGAAGTCTTTAACACCAAAGAGTCTGGCGAAAAGGTTCAGATTCTCATAGGCGCTCATCTTCTCATATAGATTAGTAGTCTCGAAGCAGACACCGATATCTCCCTGCACTTTTTCAACATTTTTAGCGACATCCATACCCAGGAGCGTCGCCCTGCCTTCCCCGGGCTTGAGCTGACCTGTCAGCATCTTAACGGTAGTAGTCTTGCCGGCGCCGTTTGGACCTAAGAAGCCCAGGATTTCTCCTTCGGGGATATTGAAACTAATATGGTCAACGGCTAACAGGTCACCGTACATATATGTCAGGTCCTCGGCAACTATCGCATTATCCGCCATATCTGCTCCTTTCATCATACCTTTGAGTGTCTCAATCACAGATACCCTTTTTGGACTTACAAAATCAATCCATCAAAAATAACATACTAATATATATATATGCAATATAACGATTTTAGGGTTCTGTTTGCATTTGGTTATTATTAACCTTACCCCTGACCCTTCAGGGTGAACCCTCAGGATGAACCCCTCTCCAGCCAGAACCCTTGTAAGTGCTTGAGAAGTTCTCATGGCTGGAGAGGGGAGTAAGTAGAGAGAGGGGGATATGGGGGTGAGGACTGCATTCTGCCAGAATATAATATAATCACAGCTATTTGTGATTTTTAAGGCAATCCTTTATAATTGGTCAAACTTTTAAACAGATTTCATTGCCATAATATCTCTGGTATCGGATTTTGAGACTGGTATAGATTCTGTGTTTCCTGAAAGGATACCGCTATTAAAGAGACGAAAACAAGGTCGTTCTTCTTTACATCCCTTCCTTTCTTTATCGTTGCTCATTGTGTTCACCACCTGTTGACGGCGCTGCCGATGCCGCTCCTGGTTTTTATCCAGAAAGAGTTTAACCTGAGCTACACGCGTGCTTCGTTCGTGACCTCGGCTTTCGCTCTGGCGAACGGTGCAGGGCAGCTACCGGCAGGCTTTTTAGCCGACAGGATAGGGCCGCGCTACCTGATTACGGTTGGAATCGTAGGGGTGGCGGCAGCCGGAGTTCTGGTAGGACTGTCCCAGACCTACATCATGCTGCTGGTTTGTCTGGTAATTATGGGGCTGCTTGCCGGCGGCTATCACCCGGCGGCAACGCCGATGATTTCAAAATCAATCCCACCGAAACAGAGAGGAAGGGCGCTGGGTTTTCACTTAATCGGCGGTAACGCCAGCTTTTTCCTGGGTCCGATTATTGCCGGGGCTACTGCTGGAATCTGGGGCTGGCGGGGTTCATTCCTCTGGCTGGCTATTCCCACGGCTGTATTCGGACTATGGTTTTTCTGGTACCTGAGACGGTTTTCAAGGGGCAGTCAGTCTGAAACACAGGAAACCACCGCGTATGAAGAAGAACCTCCTGCGCCCGGCAATGTACGCCGTCTGGTGGCATTTTTAGTAATGAGTTTTCTGGGTGGAGGAGCAGGGATGTCGATAATGGCGTTTGTTACACTCTATGCTCGTGACATACTCGGAGCCAGTGAGACGCTAGCAGCTTCTCTGCTGTCCATAGTGTTCTTTTCCGGACTCTGGGCGGGACCTGTAGGCGGCTATGTCTCAGACCGTATCGGCAGGGTTCCGATAATCATAACTACCAGTCTTTTAAGCGGCGTACTCGTTTACGGGCTGAAATTTCCCCCGCTGGGATTCGCTTTTTATGCATTGCTGTTTCTAATAGGTATAAACAACGCTTTCCGTATGCCGGTATCTGAAGTTTTTATTATGGGACAGGCGTCGGCGCGTCACCGCTCCACGATATACGGAGTATACTACTTCGCCATGCAGTATACCGGGGCAATATTCGCTCCTATAATGGGGTATATCATCGATACCTGGGGATTTGATGTGTGCTTTACTATAGCCAGTGCTGCCTCGGTGGCGGTGACTCTGATATGCGCTCCATTCCTGAGGGGCGGCAGTGAATAGCCCGTGCAGGTGCCGGTACAGAAACAAAAAAATACGCAGACTCGATAAAAGTAAGCCTGCGTATTTTTTTGTCACCCGGTTTGTATTACGAGTTTAGCTTGATTTTATTGTAGCAATCGCTGCAATAAACCGGTCGGTCTTCACGCGGTTCGAAGGGGACTTCGGTTTCAACGCCGCACTGAGCGCATATTACCGTGTACATTTTGCGTGGTGCCCTGTACCCGCCATATCCACCATCGCCATAACGTTGCATCTTCCTTGCCCTGCGACAATCTGGACACCGTTTAGGCTCATTCTGGAAACCGCGAGAGGCGTAGAACTCCTGTTCTCCTGCTGTAAAGGTAAACTCCTGTCCGCAATCGGAGCACTGGAGCGTTTTGTCCTCAAAGCTCAATGGATGACCTCCTCTCTTCAATATTTGTTTAGAGTCTTGGCCATCCAATACCTGAGGAAACTATTGGGATATGACTGAGTATTTGACAACCTGATACTAAACCTTCACTTCATTATATGAAAAATTGTATAAGTATGCAATATATTTCCTAATATTTATATAAATGTACCAATTTTTCAGTTTTCCAGATAGAGATACAGGCGTGCATGTACTGAATATGATCAGTCCAGTTCACCTTTTGATGCCGCCCTGGAGACAATCGCCATAGAAAATATGTCTTTACCGCGTGAAGTTACCCCGGCATGGTTGTAAATGATATCTTCTATCACGATATTATCGGGCTGGGTCTTCAGCCAGGAGTTCACTCCTTCCTGAAAGTCCTGAACATCCGAGTCATATTCGCTGCTGGTGAACACCATTATTTCAGTATTGATTGCCTTTATAGGTTTGCTGTACATTTTCTACCTCCCGTTAATCGTTGATACCCGTTGAAAACTGAGTTTAGTTTTTCCCTGTAATATTGTCAAGTTGGAAGGCAGAAAGCCTTAAAATCTATAAAAAACTGCCGGACCTTATTTACCGGCAGTTTTATACGGTATATAATCTGACACTGGATAAGAGGTTGTTTATCCTTCTTTGATACCGGCGAGTTTCTTAGCCATCTTCTTCTTCTTCTCAATATCGGCATTACGCAGTATGGTCATGCGGTGAGTTTCCGGAGAACCGGCACCGTGAATGTTGGAGACGATATCTCTGCTTTCAAAAGCCAGCTTTTCTATCAGCCTGAAAATACGGACTCTGTCCTCTGTAGAAACGCCTTCGACACCCTTAAGGTATTTATCAAGCAGCGGACCGATTTCCGGGTTCTCAAAATCTTTAGATGAGGGGACATCAGCTACCATGCCGCCGGCGATTTCAATCATTAACCGGATTACTTCCGCCAGCTCCTTGCCTTCGTATAGTTTTGAGGTATTGGATAGTACCGGGTCAACGGTATAAATGCCGGACGGTGTTTCCGTGGATTCAACGGAGGCGGCTATGGAGCAGCCGTATATTGCTTCGGTTACTTTTAACATCTCGGCAAGTTTATTATTGATATGAGATGCACTTGATAGACCGGTATAATTCGGTCTGGTAGGGTCAGTACCAAGGCCGTTATAATCGGCAGCGGTAGCGGCAGCGCCTATCAGGATATCTCCGACGCCGCACTTGCAGCCACCGTGTGAGTGGCGGTGGTAGTTACCGAAGTTTCTTACCATATTACCGGCGAACTCATACTCACCGTACAGGAATACCTTGTCCCAGGGCACGAAAACGTCCTGGAAGATTATTACCGGAGCGAATTTACTGAACTCGACGTTTCCAAGGTCGCGTCCTTCAAGCGCTCTTGCTTCAAGGGTACCTCTGCCGTATATGTGGATAACACCCTCGGCATCCACCGGGAAGGCGAAGCATACGGCATAATCTTTGTCTTCCTCACGCATTTCTCTGGTTGGTACCACTATACCCCAGTGAGAGCAGAGAGAGCCCGTCTGGTGGATTTTAGCGCCTCTCACCACTATACCGTCATTGGTTTCGTCCACTACATGAAGGTACATATCCGGGTCTGCCTGCTGGGATGGTCTCTTCGACCGGTCACCCTTGACATCGGTCACTCCGCTGAAGAGGACGTAATCATTCTTCTGCAGCATCTTGACAAATTCAACAAGTCTATCCCAGTAGTTGGTGCCGTATTTCTGGTCGCAGTTATAGACTTCGATACCGACCGAGTTTATAGCATCCATTCCGGTGCAACGCATGTAGCATCCACCGATATTATGGGAAAGGAACTTGAGCATCCTTACCTTGGCGAGGAGGTCGTCCGGACTTTTATAGAATTTCAGGAAACGGCTGACATCCTCGTCGATAAGGTCTGATCTGGTCACCAGGTATTTACTGCCCTCAGGGTCATTCTCCATTTCGAATGTTTTGGTTACCGAAGCTATCATGTGGCTGATTAACGGGTGCTCATGCACGTTTTCAATCTTCTCACCAAGGATGTAGGTGATCGGATGAAGGTCTTTCAGGGACTCGCGATATTCTTCTTTAGTTCTTATTGCCACCGCTATCTACCCCTCCTGATATAAATGAAATTGCGCTCTGGATGGAACGCAATTTCATTCTATCATTTATCCAAACATATGTAAAATCAAGTGTAAAATGGCATGGCAGTCATTTGACGCAGCATTTAGGTTATTGTATTCTAAAATTTAGTAATTATGAAATTATACGAATATGAAGGTGCCGAGTTATTCAGAAAAGGTGGTATACCGGTCCCGGATTTTGCGCTGGCGACCACTCCTGAAGAGGCAAGGCGACAAGCGGAAGCAATCGGCTTACCGGTAATTCTAAAAGCGCAGGTGTTAACCGGCGGCAGATATCTTGCCGGGGGAGTCAAGACCGTTAATACTCTGGATACTGTTCAGGCGACCGCTGAGCGCATCCTGAACACCGAAATCAGAGGTTTACCGGTAACGCGTATTATGGTAGCCGCCAGTGTGGAGGTTGCCAGGGAGTTTTACCTCGGAATAACAGTGGATGATTATCACGGTACCCCGCTGGCTGTCATCAGCGCAGAGGGCGGAGTGTCCATTAACAAGATTGCACAGGAGCGTTCTGAAGCCATAACTACCAGGCACGTCTCGATAACGAAAGGACTTGGGCTGGCGGAAGCCCGGCAGATGTGCCGGCAGGTAGGATTGAAAGGCAGGAACCTGGAAGAAGTAGCTCCTATACTTTACTCTCTATATCAGGTCTTCCGTGATACTGATGCTCTTATCGCTGAAATCAATCCGCTGGTAAGGACGAAGAAAGGAGCCTACCTGGCGCTTGATTCAAAGATTGAGATAGACGATTCGAGCCTGTACCGCCATACCGACCTTGGTCTCAGTATCGAGGAAAGAACCCCGAACCCGCTGGAACGCGAGGGACGTGAAATTGGCGTGAGCTACCTGGAACTCGAGGGAGATATCGCCATTATAGCCAGCGGCGCCGGTCTGGGTATGGCATCCATGGATATCATTAACAGGAAATTGAGCGCGGCTAACTTTCTCGAGACAGGAGGAGCGATTACCGAGGAGCTTTTATACAAGGTAATGGGTCTGGTGTTGAGGAAAGAAGGCATAAAGGGCGTGTTTATCAACGTTTACGGCGGTATCAATCCAATCCATGAGGGCGCCAAAGGAATTGTCCGTTACATGAAGGAGCACAATGTCACCATACCCGTGGTTGCCAAGGCGCTGGGTAATCGTCAGGAGGAGACCTGGGAGATTTTCAGGAAGAACGGGGTACACGTTGTTACGGATGTGTCCACCGAAAAAGGTGTCGAGATGCTTGCCGGTCTTCTGGAGGGAAAAAGATGAGCATCCTGCTAAATAAGGATACAAAGGTCCTGGTGCAGGGTATAACCGGCAGGATAGGCAGAGTCCAGACACGGTGGATGATTGATTACGGGACCAAAATCGTTGCCGGTGTGACTCCGGGTAAAGGCGGTGAGGTTGTGGAAGGTGTCCCCGTGTATAATACCGTTGCCGAGGCTGTAGATAAGCAGGGTGCCGAAGCTTCCGTATTCTTTGTCCCCGCACCTGCAGTTAAAGAGGCTGCTATAGAGACTATAGATGCCGGTGTGAAGCTCATTGTCGTGGTCACCGAGCATATACCCGTCCATGATGTCATGGAGATAAAGGAGTATGCCAGGGGTAAACAGGTGCAGATAATAGGACCTACCACTCCCGGCGTTATAACCGTCGGCGAAGCCAAAATGGGAATAATGCCGGCAAATATGTTCACTGCGGGGCGTATAGGGCTGATATCCAGGAGCGGCACTCTCTCTTATGAGGTAAGTATAGACCTGGCGACAGGCGGATTCGGGCAGAGCACGGTAGTGGGCATGGGAGCCGACCCCGTTGTGTTTACCAGTATGCCCGACCTTCTGAAACTATTTGATAAGGACGACGATACCGATATGATTGTAGTCGTCGGTGAGGTGGGAGGTATCCAGGAAGAGAGAGCGGCCGAGTTTATCGACCGCTGGGTGACCAAGCCGGTAGTAGCCTATATTGCCGGACTGAACGCGCCGCATGAGAAGCGGATGGGGCATGCAGGGGCTATAATCCGTGGTGACGGAAAAGGAACCCCTCAGAGTAAGATAGCGGCTCTTAGAGAGGTCGGCGTGGATATCGCCAGTTATCCGCAACAGGTTGTAGAGCTGGTAAAGAAACACATGACCCCGGATTAGTGAAATTTACTCTAGCTAGCAGGCGGTAACTGATATTCCATTAGCTATGGCGATTCACTTTATGATGTTATAATAATATATCATACGGGGCTGTAGCTCAGCCGGGAGAGCGCCTCCTTTGCAAGGAGGAAGTCAGGGGT
>CAZBAN010000051.1:0-14364 GCA_964489895.1 uncultured Dehalococcoidales bacterium | reverse complement strand
GCTTGCCTAATATGCAGTAAAGCAGGGGAGGGTAGAGATGGCTAAAACAGAGAAGTTCACCGTTGATGGTAACCATATAGTTGAAAAGATAAAGCAGCTTATCCACGAAGGTAATATAAGAAGGGTACGCCTCGTGCATGAAGGGCGTACCGTAATAGAAATCCCCCTATCGATAGGCGCTCCGGCAACGGCTGTGGTTATTCTGGCGGCTCCTATCCTGGCAGCACTCGGAGCTTTCGCCGCACTGGTGACGGAATGCACCATTGAGGTAGAGAAGATAGAAGAGTCTTGAGCGGCGAAAAAAGTCTACCTCGCGGAGAGATTCATCCGGTAAAGGGAAGCTACGTTCTCCTTATTGACCTTCCCGAGGGACAGAAAATAGTCGTGGGTAGCCTTAAGATGATTGATTTCGCCGGCGGCTGCTACGCCTATGTCGGCTCAGCCATGGGCGGTGTGAAGTCAAGGCTGGAACGCCACCTCAGGCGTAATAAAAAACTGCACTGGCACATAGACTATTTGCTGCAAAAAGCCAGCGTGAATAGTGTAATTATCTGCCAGTCGGAAGACAGGATGGAGTGTACTATTGCCCGGGCTCTCAGCCGTAAGTTCGATACTATTCCGGGATTCGGTTCGAGCGACTGTAAATGTCACAGTCACCTCTTTTACTCTCCGGTCAAAATGGAGCCTGAAATACTGGAAATACTCGAATCACTGGGCATGAAACCAGAGCTGGTGCATAATTTGAGTCAGTAATTGTTATAGAAAGCAGAAATTATGGAGATTATCCTGGTGAGGCACGGCGAGACGGAATGGAACACGGGCGAGATATTCCGGGGCAGGGCTGATATCGAGCTGAATGAGACCGGTATAAAACAGGCTGAGTTACTTGGCGAATACTTAATTGGCATGGATATAGAGGCTGTCTATTCCAGCCCCCTGAAGCGGGCGGTAAATACCGCGGAAAGAATAGCCGGCAGACACCGGCTAAAGGTCAGAACCACGCCCGACCTTATTGACTTCGATTTCGGGGAATGGCAGGGAATGCCCCTGGCGGAAGTAAAGAGAATATACAGCGAGCTTTACATAAAATGGGTATATTCTCCTGAGATGGTGAAAATGCCCGGCGGTGAGAGCTTGAATGATGTCCGGGAAAGGGCTATCCGGGTGGTTGAAGACGTGACAGGACGGCATAAAGGGACCGTGGTCCTGGTTGCCCACCGTGTGGTGAATAAAGTGTTAATCTGCGCCCTGCTGGGACTGGACGATTCCCACTTCTGGAATATAAGGCAGGATACCTGCGGTATCTCCGTTTTTACCTGTGAGGACGGCAGGTTCATACTTACACGGCACAATGATACTTCTCACCTGAAATCGCTGTCCGTACCGGAGCCGGCTGATTTCTAGCCGGTTGCTGGTCTATCATGCAGTCCGTTGACTCTGATATAATATGCATATGGAGAGACCTCTTCTGGTACTGTTCGACGGTAATGCTATAATACACCGTGCCTTCCATGCATTCCAGGCTACCAGACCTCCTACCGTGTTCACCGTCCGCAAGACCGGCGAGATTGTGACCGCCGTATACGGCTTCGCGCAGATGCTGTTAAAATCCGTCAACGACCTGAAACCCGCCTGCTGTGCTATCGCCTTTGACACACCGGCTCCGACCTTCAGACATAAAATGTACGACCAGTACAAAGCGCAGCGTCCCCCGGCCCCCGACGAGCTGATAAACCAGTTCGACAGGGTAAGAAACCTGGTCGAGACCTTTAACATCCCGATTTATGAACTCGACGGTTACGAAGCGGACGATGTTCTGGGCGCGCTCAGCAAGCAGGCGACCGAGCAGGATGTCGATACGGTGATAGTCACCGGAGACGGCGATACCATGCAGCTCGTGTCTCCCCGCGTGAAAATACTCTACCCCAAGCCCCGCGGTTCTTTCAGCGATACCATGCAGTACGGTGAAGAGGCGGTAAAAGATAGATACGGCGTCGAACCGCGGCATATTACCGACCTCAAGGCTCTGGCAGGGGACAAGACGGATAATATTCCGGGGGTTCCTAACATTGGTAAAGTTACTGCGGTCAAGCTTATTGAAGAATTTGGCTCCATAGAAAGCATATATGATCATATCGATGATGTTACTCCGCCGAGGATTCAGGGTATTCTGAGGGAAAACGAGGCGATCGCTTTCAAGAGTAAGAAGCTGGCTACGATTGACGTAGACACCCCGGTTACTCTCAACCTGGACGATTGCCGGCTAAGTCACTACGACCGCAACAAGGTGGCTGAGCTTTTCCGTGAGCTTGAATTTTTCAGCCTGTTGCCCAAACTGCCGGAAATGGCGGAAGGCGAAGCCGGAGCAGGTGTGCAGATTGAGTATAGTGCCCCTCCCAGGCATGACTATCACACGGTAAGCGATACTTCAGCCCTTGATGAACTGCTTGGACTCCTTTCATCCGCAGAATCGCTTGCGTTCGACACGGAAACGACCAGCCTCGATGCCATGTCGGCTCAGCTGGTGGGAATATCGCTTTCACAGGCGCAGGGTGAAGCGTACTATATCCCGGTGGGTCATGTCGGTTTCGGGAAGGTAGAACAGCTACCTCAGGAGTATGTTATCGAGCGTATCAGGCCTGTCCTTGAAGACCCGAAGCTGAAAAAGCTTGCCCACAACGGTAAGTACGATATGACCGTCCTGGCGGAGAGCGGGGTGAATGTTAAAAATGTGGCGTTCGACACCATGATAGCCGCCCACCTGCTGAATGAGAAAGCAATCGGCTTGAAAGCCCTCGCCTTCAGCCGGCTGGGTGTTGAGATGACCCCCATTACCGAACTTATCGGCACAGGGAGCAAGCAGCTGCCGATGTCACAGGTGGATATCGAAAAAGCTTCGGACTATGCTTGCGCCGATGCCGACATGACCGGTCAGCTTGCGACGCTACTCGAGCCTGAGCTGCGGGATAACGGTCTCTGGGAGTTGTTTCACGATGTTGAGATGCCTCTGGTGCCGGTACTCGTATCGATGGAGAGAAACGGAATAGCGGTGGATATGGAATTGATGGCACAGATGGCGCAGGAGCTTGGTGAACAATTACTGAAGCTCGAAGCCGGTATCTACAACAACGTCGGTCACCAGTTCAATTTAAACTCACCCCAGCAGTTGGGACCTGTCCTCTTCGAGGAGCTTGGATTGCCGTCGGGTGGTAAAAGAAAGGGCAGCTATTCGACCGCAGCGCATGTCCTGGAGGGATTGCGCGGGGTTCATCCCATAATCGAGCAGATACTGGAATACCGCCAGTTTTCCAAGTTGAAATCAACCTATGTGGACGCGTTGCCCGGTCTGGTCAATCTCAAGACCAGGCGACTCCATACCAGTTTTAACCAGACGAGAACGGCTACCGGTCGTCTTTCTTCGAGCGACCCAAATCTGCAGAATATCCCGGTTCGGGGAGAGCTTGGTAAACAGGTAAGGAAAGCCTTTATCGCTCCGTCCGGCTCGTACCTGCTGAGCGGAGATTACTCTCAAATCGACCTTCGGGCTCTTGCCCACCTTTCTCATGACCAGAACCTGATAGATGCTTTCAACCACGATGAGGACATCCATGCCGCTACCGCCAGCCGGCTTTTCAACGTGGGCATCAAGGAAGTAACAGCAGATATGCGGCGGGTGGCTAAGACGGTCAACTTCGGCGTCATTTACGGGATGAGTGACTACGGTTTAGAGCAGGCGACGGAGCTATCGCGGGAAGAAGCCACCAGATTTATAGAATCTTATTTTGAAAAGTACCCCGGCATAAAAGTTTACCTGGAATCCACCAAGCAGCAGGCGAGGGATAAGGGCTATGTCCAGACGATTCTGGGCAGGCGGCGTACCATTCCCGAGATAAATTCCTCTAACCGGCAGATAAGAGAAGCCGCCGAACGCATGGCGATTAATATGCCGGTCCAGGGCACCTCCGCCGATATTATCAAAGTGGCTATGATAAATTTATGTCAGGAGATGGATAAACGCGGGCTGAAAAGCAAGATGGTGCTTCAGGTGCATGACGAGCTGCTTTTCGAAATACCCGCTGAAGAAACCGGAGAGATGGACCGGCTTGTCACCGAAATTATGTCTTCAGCCCTTGAGCTCAGTGTCCCGCTGAAGGTTGATATGAAAATCGGTAAGAACTGGGCTGAACTGAAGTAAAACCGATTGGGATGGGTCTGTCTCAATAGAGTGAATAAAAAAAATGCCTGAGCTTCCTGAGGTAGAAACGGTAAAAAATGAGCTTTTACCACACGTAATTGGTCGCACTGTTACCGGCTTCACCTTCCTCTGGGAAGGGATTGTAAAGAAGATATCCGTCGAGGAGTTTGAAGCCGGGACCATAGGGCAGGTCATTACCGGACTGTCCAGGCGGGGCAAGTACCTGATTTTCAAACTGAGCAGCGGCAACTGCATGATTATCCACCTGAAAATGACCGGCTCCCTGCTGGTTCAGAAGACTTCCGAAGAATTGCCCCGGTTTACACGGGCTATAATACACCTTGATAACGGCACCGTTATCGTGTTCCGTGACCCCCGTAAGTTCGGCGTGATGCGGCTGGTGGATGATAGCGACGGTATTGTCGGCAAGCTGGGACCAGAACCGCTGGGGGAAGAATTCACTCCCCGGGTGCTGGCTCGGCGTTTGAACGGGCGTAAACCTCCCATGAAAGCGCTGCTTTGCGACCAGAATGTAATCGCCGGTATCGGCAGCATGTATGCCGATGAGGTCATGTTCGCCACCGGAATTCACCCTATGAGGCTGGCTGAGAGCCTGTCTGACGAGGAGATTGAGCATTTATATGGCGCTATTCGCCGGATATTATGGAAGGCTATCGAGAATAAAGGGGCGAGCGTGAACACCTACTTCAGGCCTGACGGTACTAAAGGAACAGCCCACTATGAGTTCAATGTCGCCCATCGCGGGGGAGAACCCTGCAACGTCTGCGGGACTCCGATAGAACGCATAGTAGTCCGGGGCAGGGGAAGCTATTACTGCCCCAAATGCCAGGCAGAGAAAAGCTGACTAGTACATGTAATCTTTACTCTCCCATATCCTTACTTGTCCCCCTGATAATGTTGTCTTTAACGTACTTGCTGGTCAGTGACACTGCCAGGAAGAATATCGGCCTGTCAACCCTGACCACCCTTAATGGACAGTGTCTCATTCCGGCGGGGCAATAAATAAGGCAGCTTTTGGTGAGCATGTACTTTTCATCTTCCAGCCAGAATTCCACTTCTCCGCACAAATCACCTGGATTGTCGGTATCGCTGCCGAAAAAACCTACTACCTCATCGAAATCGTGCGTATGAGACGGAGAGCCTTCCTCCTCGGTGGCTTTCCAGTACCAGGAGGCGATAATACTGGGGGCTCCCTTCACCACAAAATCTTCCAGCCATAATATGCGTGTCGCCCTTTTGTTGTATGCCTCAGCCATTGCCGCGACATTATCGGGGAGTATTAAGTCGGTCACTATATATTTCTCATACTTTTTTTCCGCCATCGTGCTATTCCTCCCTTATTAATTTTTCTTGGCTGCTTTCCGGAGTTTCCTATCAGGTCTGCTTGCCCACACGAATGCCTGTCAGGCGTTCTAGGGCTTTTACAAGCGCCTGGGTGCCGCTTTTACCTTCACCTTCGGATTGTAGAGACTTGTACATTTCTTTTACCAAGCTAGTTACGGGGAGCGTTATCTTCATCTCCTCAGCCGTTCTCAGGACGATATTAAGGTCTTTATGCATCAGGTCTATCATAAAGCCGGGCTCGAAATCCCGTTCGACAATACGCGGCGCCAGGTTGACGAGTTGCCAGGAGGAAGCAGCGCCGCCCTTAACGGCGTCTATCGCTTTATCCAGGTCAACGCCCGATTTCTGGGCGAATACCAGCGCCTCGACGACGCTGTTTAGCGTCCCGGCGACCAGTATCTGGTTTACCAGCTTTACCGTCTGTCCCATGCCGTTCTGACCCACGTGTATTATATTCTTTCCCATAGCCTGCAATACCGGCAGGCAGCGCTCGAATATCGCGGTATCTCCGCCCACCATGATTGATAGCGTGCCGTCGATGGCTCCCTGTTCGCCGCCGCTTACCGGGGCGTCCAGCATGTGGGCTCCCTTTTCTTTGAGTCGGGCGGCTATTTTCCTGGTCGCATCCGGTGAAATAGTGCTCATGTCTATAACCACCGAATCAGGCTTGATGCCCTCGATTACCCCGTTTTTACCGAGAATCACACTCTCCACGTCAGGCGTGTCGGAAACTATGGTGATGATTACGGTGGTCTCAGCGGCTACCTCTGCCGGCGAAGCAGCCTGTCTGGCTCCCCGGGAGACAGATTGTTCGGCTCTGGAAGCGGTGCGGTTATATACCGTAACCTCAAAACCGGCCTTCAGAAGGTTGAGAGACATGGGTTTTCCCATGATACCGAGCCCGATAAAACCAATCCGATTGTCCATTACCTGCAACCCACACTAGCACTTGGTATAGCCGCAGCTGTGGCAGACGAAGCAGCCTTCCTGGTACGTCAGCAGATTACCGCATTCAGGGCACTGACCAGCTACATTCGTAGTCATGCCGAAAGATTGCTGAATATTTACTATCTCGCTACTATCATTGTCCTCGCTGCCGTAGTCACCACTGGCGTGTTTCTCAAGGACGGTGGCGATAGCATCAGCGCAGGAAAGTACAGACTTGCCCTGCTCCCAGGCGATTGACGGACAGCGGATACCACGGAGTTGTTTCACTATCGCGGCGATTTCAACGCCTGACCTTAATGCCAGGGTAATAAGGCGACAGATAGCTTCGAGTTGAGCTGTAGCACAGCCCCCAGCTTTACCCAGGGACGAAAAGACCTCGAAAAGTCCCTGCTCATCAGAACCTACAGTTACGTACATATTACCGCATCCGGTTGTCACCTTCTCGACAACTGCTGTGGTTACCTTCGGGCGTTCTCTGGGACTGATACTGGTTTTTCTCTCTTCTTCTTTTTTCTCCACCGGGGCGGTACTCAGCGGCTGCGCTTCGCGGCTTTTATCACGGTATATGGTTATACCTTTAAGGCCCTGTTCGTAAGCCATCATGTATACTTTGGCTATATCGTCGCGGGTGGCGTTTTCAGGGAAGTTGACCGTTTTGGATACAGCATTGTGGGTTGATTTCTGGAAAGCCGCCTGCATTCTGATGTGCCATTCAGGAGTGATTTCATGGGCGGTAACGAACAGCCGCTTTATATCTTCGGGAATACCTTCCATCGTGTGCAGTTGTATTCCGGTAGCAAGCTGCTCCATGAGCTTCTCGGAGTAGAATCCCCCGTCCCTGGCAGCCTGCTCAAAGAAGGGATTTACCTCCACCATATGGGCGCCGTCCAGTATATTGTGGATATAGCTGAGGGCAAAAAGAGGCTCGATACCGCTGGAGCAGCCGGCTATTATACTTAGAGTGCCGGTGGGGGCTATTGTGGTGCAAGAGGCGTTTCTCGGTCTGGGGCTATCCGGATTATCGTAAATACTGCCTTCAAAGGCGGGGAAAATACCCCGTTCTTCAGCCAGTTCTACCGAGGCTTTAACCGCCTCTTCATTTACGAACCTCATAACCTCCGAGGCAATCTTTAACGCTTCTTCAGAATCATAAGGTATTCCGAGCTGTATGAGCATATCGGCGAATCCCATTATACCCAGACCTATCTTTCTGGTACGCCTGGTCATATCCTCGATTTCCTGTAATGGGAACTTGTTAGCATCGATGACGTTATCCAGGAACCTTACCGCTGTCTTTATAACCCCTGCGAGTTTGGGATAGTCTATCTCAACCTCACCATTTTCGCTGTGCAGCATCCGGCTGAGGTTGATAGAGCCGAGATTGCAGGACTCGTAGGGAAGCAGTGGCTGCTCACCGCAGGGGTTAGTGCTCTCGATCTTCCCGAGCTGCGGTGTCGGATTGTATTCATTTATCCGGTCGATGAAGACGATTCCCGGATCACCGGTTTTCCACGCCATATCTACTATTGAGTCGAATACCTCTTTCGCCCTTACCGTGCCCTGTGCTTCTCCCGTGCGGGGGTTCACCAGACTAAAAACGGTATCGGCTTTCACCGCCTCCATGAAATCGTTTGTCACGGCTACGGACAGGTTGAAGTTGGTCAGAACGGTGGTATCTTTCTTGGCAGTAATAAATCTCATAATGTCGGGGTGGTCCACGTTCAGGATAGCCATATTTGCACCGCGGCGCATCCCTCCCTGCTTGATAACATCGGTAGCGGTATCGAAAGCCCGCATGAAAGAGACGGGTCCGCTGGCAACGCCGCCGGTGGAACCAACCCTGTCCGTCTCCGGTCTGAGCCTGGAGAATGAAAAGCCGGTCCCACCGCCGCTTTTGTGAATAAGGGCGGTATTTTTCACGGCTTCGAATATAGATTCCATCGAGTCCTCGATGGGAAGGACGAAACAGGCAGAAAGCTGTCCCAATTCCCTGCCGGCATTCATCAGGGTAGGGGAGTTGGGCAGGAACTCTAAATCGGTCATGAGTTTATAGAATTCCTCTTCTCTGGTTCCGACGTCTGTTGCCGGATTATATAACAACTCGGCAGCAGCAATAGCCTGCGCCACGCGGCGGAATAACTCCTCAGGCGTCTCGATAACCTTTCCCTCTTTGTCTTTCTTCAGATACCTTCTCTCCAGAACGCGGAGGGCGTTTTCAGTCAATTCAATGCCGCCGGAGGTTTGTACTTTCGGTTCGGCTCTGGTAATCTGCTCTGCCATGGGTTGGACCTCCTTTTTCTTACCGGCGCGTGGTTTCTCAGGCTCGGTTTCAGCGATTTTCTCTATCTCGGCCGGGGTAATTTTTATCTGTGAAATATCATCGTTTTCCATGATTTCTTTTACGATGGCCTGTATTTCAGCCCGACTGGGTATTCTTCGAGGTCTGCGGCTTTCCCGGGGCACCAGGTCTTCCATTCCCGGGAAGGGTTGTGCGTGTTCCAGGCGCTCGATAACCCGATTGGTAAGCTGCTCTATCTTGTCTTTATCGCGAAGCCCCATCGACTCTGCATCGGCGACCACCGCCTTGAGAATCTCGGTGCGGTTAAGCTCGGTCAGTCGTCTGTTTCCTGCCCGGTTCGCTTCACTCATCTCCGGCTCCTCTGTCTTATCCTGGTAGTCGCCTTCAGCTCCTCGTCGGGCAGCAGCGGTAGTTGCGCGGTGGGTACTGAAGGTTCCATTTTATCGCCGACCAGGTCGTCTATCTCACGTTTCAGGGCGGTGATATCGGCGAAGTCGCGGTAAACACTGGCGAATCTGATATAGGCGATATAGTCCAGATTCTTCAGTCTCTCCATTACCATATCGCCGATGGTGGTACTCGGTATCTC
Source organism: uncultured Dehalococcoidales bacterium (assembly GCA_964489895.1). Classification (GTDB taxonomy): domain Bacteria; phylum Chloroflexota; class Dehalococcoidia; order Dehalococcoidales; family UBA2162; genus MGML01. The sequence goes on along the minus strand of CAZBAN010000051.1, from coordinate 4,968 downwards.
GGCTCTCCCCTGGCTGTCAAGCTCGGTCTCTATGTCATCCGCCAGTTTGTCTATTGTTCCGGTGGGAAGGGGACGTTTTTCGCAGGCTTTGCGGATACCTGCGAGCAACTTGTCTTTGTTGAACTCTTCACGCCGCTGGTCTTTTTTAATCACAAAAAGGCTTGCCGGCTGGAGGCGTTCGTAGGTGGTAAAACGGGAGCCGCACTTCAGGCATTGGCGCCGACGGCGGATGCCGTCATTGGCGTCACGTGAGTCTATTACTCTGGAATCATGATATCCGCAAAAAGGGCAGTTCATAACACTAACTCTACATTATATAGGACAGGAACTACACAATACCACAATATATAGTGTTTGTCAATAGATAGATAGATATTTTTTCTCTATTTATATTTCCTTTTTTTGCCCTGTTTTGGCGTTATCAAATACTATGGAAAAATAAAGAGGCTGTAGTGCTTGACTATCCGGAAAGTAAGCGGATTTTTCCGGACAATCCGTGCACTTACAGCCTCTCCTGGTTCAGGAAATCTACCCGGAGAAGTCCCAAATTCCTATATCTTATTATTATATTCAGGCAGATTTCCCGTCTGACTACTGGGCAATATGTGTTTTCAGGTTGTCATGTTTAATCGGCGGAGTTACTATCTGACGTCGGTGGCTGAACAGGGGACGGCGAAGGAACGAAGGAACATCCAGTTCGTCCTCTCTCGTCTTGAGGTTTGTAAGAAATTCCGTGAGTTCTTCGTCCTTGGTAATTCCTGCCAGCCCTTCCTTGGCGATAAACCCGGTGGCAATCAGAGTAAGCTTTATCTCCTTGTCCATTGACGGATCGTGAGCTACACCGAAGATAATATTGGCTTCCGGATCGACTGCCTGTTTGATTACCTCGGCTGCTTCGTTAACTTCGAACAGGGTAAGGCTGCTGTCACCGACAATATTGAAGAGAACTCCTTTAGAGCCGCTGGCGGAAACATCCAGCAACGGGCTCGCCAGGGCTTGCTTGGCGGCGTCTGTAGCCCGGTTCTGGCCGGTACCCGTGCCTATAGACATCCAGGCAGGACCGGCATCCTTCATAACTGCGTTAACATCGGCAAAATCGAGGTTAATGACGCCGGGAACGGTAATAACGTCAGAGATAGCCTGGACACCGTGCCTCAATACATCATCCGCCATCTTGAAAGCATTATCCACGCCGGTTTTCTGGTCACAGAGGGCGAGCAACTTGTCGTTGGGGATAATGATGAGTGTATCAACCTTATCGATCAGGTTGCTGATACCTTCCTCCGCTACTGTACAGCGGTTTTGCCCTTCAAAACTGAATGGCTTGGTCACCACAGCAATGGTAAGAGCACCGCTCTGCTTGGCAATCTCTGCCACAGTAGGAGCCGCACCGGTTCCGGTGCCGCCTCCCATACCGGCGGTAATAAATACCATGTCAGCTCCGGTGACAACCCCTTTAAGGTCGTCCCGGCTTTCCTCAGCCGCTTTTTGACCAAGGTGATGGTCGCCACCTACACCCAGCCCTTTGGTGAGTCTCTCACCAAGCTGGATGCGGGTTGGTGCTTCGGTCAGGGCCATAGCCTGAGCGTCTGTGTTCATAGCAATGAATTCCACGCCCTGAATTTCTTCCTGGACCATGCGGGTCACGGCATTACAGCCGCCACCGCCCAGACCGATAACCTTAATCTTTGCCGGGTTCAAAGTAAAACTTGACTTTGCCATCTCCTCCTCCTTTATTCACTGCATTTAATGATTGATGTATCAGTAATCGTCTAGCTGAACATACTTTTAATTTGAATGGCCAAACGCCTCAGGCTTAAGCCGAAACTAAAGGATGACCATTTCTTCTTGCTTTTGTTTTTTGCTCCCCAGAGTAATAGTCCTACGCTTGTTGCGTATGCCGGGTCACGGAGGACATCGCTGATACCCGGTACATCGGTTGGAGTGCCTACTTTTACCGGGAGCTTGAGAATATCACGACCAAGTACGTCAATACCAGAAAGGTTGGAGCTGCCGCCAGTAAGTACCAGTCCGGCAGGTACAAGTGCTTCGTATTCTGAGCGCGGCAGTTCGAGTATGATGAGCCTGAGAACTTCCTCGACACGGGCTCTGACAATGTCAGAAAGGTCCTGATACGAGATACCGTGTCCGTTCGTGGCTATGTCATTGGTCTCCGATTTGCCTTCATAGACCGGCATTACGCTGCCGTATTTTTTCTTCATTTCTTCGGCGACTTCAAAAGGCAGACCCAGACCTATGGCAATATCACGGGTGAGCTGGTATCCGGCTACGGGTAGAATAGCGGTGTGCCATATACTGCCGTCTTTGAAAACGGCGATGTCCGTGGTGCCGCCGCCGATGTCAGCCAGGATAACACCTACCTGTTTTTCGTCCGTACTTAGTACGGATTCACCGCTGGCAAGAGGTTCGAGGACAAGGTCGTCAATGTCCACCCCGATACCCCGGATACACTTTGCCAGGTTCTGAATTGAGGCTATCGCTGCAGTGATTACATGGGTCTCAACGTCCAAACGGAAACCGTGCATCCCAACCGGGTTCTTGACTCCAGCCTGACCGTCAACGGCATAACTCCTGGGTATAATATGTAGCAGCTTCCTGTCATTAGGTACCTTGATGTTCTGGGCATTTTGAAGGACCCTTCTCAGGTCTTCCGGTCTTACCATTCGGTCGTTACGGGTGATGGCTACTACCCCCTGGTTGTTCAGCGAACTGACATGCCTTCCGGTAACACCCACATAAGCTGATTCCACTCTCAAGCCACTGGCTTGCTCCGCTTTTTTCACCGATTCTCGGATTGACTCCTTGGCATCATTGATGTTGACCACAAGACCTTTATGCAGCCCGTTGGACGGTGCGATACCTACGCCGGCTACCTGCATATTGTTGATTTCATCTATTTCAGCTATAGTGGTGCATACTTTGGTGGTGCCAACATCTATAGAAACCAGAGTATTCGGCTTGCTCATTTACCCCCTCCTTTTTAACTAGATTCTGACTCCTGTAAGCTAGACGAATTTTCACATTGTAACCCCCTTGCGCAGTATTAAGATTCTGTTAATACGTTTTTAATCATTTTCAGCAAGGTCGGTTGCCTCCAGGCTCCAACCTTGGTCTCGTTCAAAATAGCCCGGACGTCGGTGCTTTTAGCTCTGTCATAATGAGTAACAATATGCTCGACCATTCTGATTCTCGGGTCGGACAGCTTGTTATTCGTACTTCTGGCACCGCTGCCGGAAGAAGTTTTCATCTGTTCCACCATCTATCCTCCTTTGCACTAAAACCACAGCCCGCACGAACTGTGGTGGTCTGTATAATTCAGGCTAGAGAAGAGCGAAAGTATGTCTGAGCTTTTTCAGTAAAGCCGGTCTCTTCCAGACATTACCGTTAGCACTTATTTCAGCGGTAGAGCCCAGGTTCTCTACAATACTGTAATGCTCTTCCTGAGCAATAACGCGTTCGGCAGCTCTTAGTCTGGCGCTGCGACTGCGCGGGTTTTTCCTGACCTCAGCCGGGGAGGGGGTAATGACTCTCTTATTCATAATTCTGAGGCTGGCGGTGTGTTTGCAGACGCAGACCGGCGTTTCAGGAGGGCATATACAGTCCTTTGCTTCACGCTGCATGAATTGCTTTACTATGCGGTCCTCCAGTGAGTGGTAACTTATCACAACCAGTCTGCCCTCGAAGCCGAGTAGGTCGACAGCCTGTTTTAACGCCAGTTCGAGGTATTCGAGTTCGTGGTTGACGGCGATACGCAGTGCCTGAAAAGTCTTGGTGGCGGGGTGTATTTTGCGTTTTCTCTTTCCCGCACCCAGCTCTACCACCCGGGCCAGTTCCAGAGTATTTTTTATCGGTCTCTCCTGGACAATCCGGCGGGCTATCCGACGGGCGTAGCCTTCTTCACCGTACGTTCTTATCAGGTGGGCAAGGTCAGACTCGGAATAGTGATTTACGATGTTGTAGGCAGTAAGCTCCTGGTCGGGGTTAAGTCTCATGTCCAGAGGCGCCCGGTGTTGAAAGCTGAACCCGCGCCCGTTTCCATTAAGCTGAAGCGATGAAAGTCCAAGGTCGAAAAGAATGCCATGGACCGGAACAAAGTCATACTTGTAACAGATGGCTTTCAGGTTGCTGAAATTATCATTGATAAGGAGGATTGAATCACTGTAGTCACTGAGTTTCTGCCTGGCGTATTGTATAGCATCAGGGTCGGCATCAATTCCCAGCAACTGCCCGCCGGGAGAAATGTGTTCCAGTATTGCAGAAGCGTGACCACCGCCACCGAGGGTGCAGTCGATATACCGACCACCCGGCTGGACAGCCAACGCTTGTACAGTCTCTTCTTTTAGAACCGGGATATGAGCAGTTGACATCTTCGTTAGACCCACTAATGTCGTTCCAGGCTTTCTATAATCTGCCAGGCTTGTTCCTGACTGATAGCTTTCTCTGATTCCCACTGCTCCTTATTCCACAGCTCAAGATATGTGTTTACTCCTGCAATTATTACTTCATCTTCAATACCCGCGTACTCTCGCAATGGGACGGGCAGGGCGATTCTCCCCTGGTTGTCTATATTCAAACTGAAGGCTGTGGCGAACAGTGCCCGGTTAAGCCTTCTTAATTTACTGGCTGCTATTGGACCGCTGGTCAGAGTACCTGCCAGTTTGTTCCATTCTGCGACTGAGTAGGCATTGATACACTGTTCGGATCCGGATGCGAGTACCACACCGTCCTTCAGTTCTCTCCGGAACTTAGGAGGGATAGGTACCCGACCCTTTTCATCTATCTTGTATTCAAACTCGCCTGAAAACATTCTCTAGCTACTTATCCTGTGTACTATTTACCACAATTTACCATAACTCACCAATATCTACCATTTTGCACTACAATTCGTTATTTGTCAACCCCCTTTTCCGTAAAAAGGGCTAATTTTGGCAAATTTTACATAGTTTT
>CAZBAN010000050.1:0-14570 GCA_964489895.1 uncultured Dehalococcoidales bacterium | reverse complement strand
CGCCGGGCTGTTCCCACTCCGATGGGCACAGGTGATGCCATGAACACAATGGTGCCGATTTCTTTCATGATGGGAACGCAGGAGGCTTACGACTTCTATAAAGACCTGTATGATGAGCTTAAAAGCAAGATAGCCGCCGGGGAGGGAGTAATTCCCGTCGAAAAATATCGTTTGCTCTGGGGCGGTGGACTGCCTTCATGGTTTGCCCTGTCCGACTTCAATTACTTTAACAGCAAAGGCGCCGTATTCCCGGTGGAGACCACCTATCGCATAATTGAGGCTATATATAACTTCGACATAGACCTGACGAAGATAGCCGACCCTCTGGAACATATAGCCTGGAGGTGGTTGAAGTACTGGACTTTCTGGTATGACAAAGCGCGTCAGCGTCCCGGCTCACATCCCGATGTCGAAAGGCTGATACAGTACATCGAGGACTATAAGATAGACGGCGTGGTCATGCATGAGGCGTTTTCCTGCCGGACCTGGCACCCAGGTCTGATATGGCAGTTGAACCTGCTGAAAAAAATATACAGGGATATCCCCTCGCTGGTTCTGGAGAGTGACATTGTGGACATCAGCTCCTATTCCGAGGTTGATACCCATGCCAGGATAGATGCTTTTATCGAGACCCTGGAATCGCATAAGAGAGGCTGAATTTTGGAAAAACAGTATTTTGCCGGAGTGGACATAGGCTCCAGGATGACCAAGGTGGTAATAATGGATGAGGCGGTACTAACCTCATACGTTGTGTCCACCAGTCCCGAGCAGAGAAAGCTGGCAAATAAGGTGATGGAAGAAGCCCTGGCTCAGGCAAAGCTATCCTTCGATGATTTAGCCTATGTGGTGGCTACGGGTTACGGCAGGATGAACGTGCCTTTTGCCGATAAGCAGGTAACGGAGATAACCTGCCATGCCAGGGGAATCGGGCACCTCCTGCCTTCGGTAAAAACGGTTATAGATATCGGCGGTCAGGACTCCAAGGGGATAAAGCTTGATAGCGGTCGTGTCGTGGATTTCGTTATGAATGATAAATGTGCTGCCGGAACGGGGAGGTTCCTCGAGTTGATGGCTGAGGGACTCGGTGTGAAGCTGGAGGATATCGGTGAGCTGTCATTGACTGCAAAAAATAAAGCCGTAATCAGCAGCACCTGCACTGTGTTTGCGGCGCAGGAGGCGGTGACCGAGCTGTCCAGGGGCGTTCCGGTCGAAGAATTGCTTGCCGGTCTTCATGAAGCTATCGCTGCCCGGATATACGGGATGGTGGTTCGTTTGAAGGTAGAGAGGGAAATAGCCGTTACCGGCGGAGGTGCTAAAAATATCGGGCTGGTCAGAGCCCTTGAGGAGAAGTTCGGCTGTCCGGTACTGATTCCTCCGGAGCCGCTGGTTACCGGTGCTATCGGCGCCGCTCTTCTCGGCAGGGATGCCGTCCAGAAGGCTGCCGACAGCGGTACACCTCTGGTCAGGAGTAAACGCCGTTTAGAGGAAGCCAGTTTCTTTTAGTGAGTTGAGATGTCTTATTACATTGGTGTCGATATCGGTTCTTCCTTCTCCAAAGCTGTGGTGCTGTCAGGAAACGAGCTTGTTTCCTGCCATGTCATTCCTTCGGGAGGAAACTACAGGCTTGCTGCCGATAACGTGATAAACGAGGTGCTGAGGAAGGCGGAATTAATCCCGGAGGATATTGCCTGTACTGTCGCCACCGGGTACGGCGGGTCCAGCGTATCGCATTATGACCGGTTGGCTACCGACATATCATGCCAGGGAAGGGGTATATTTCATCTGTTTCCTTCTGCGCGGACGGTAATCGACATCGGCGGACAGTTCAGCCGGGTAGTAAAGCTGGATGATAAAGGCAGAAATGTTTCCTTTCTCATGGGTGAGAAGTGCGCCGGCGGCAGCGGCAGGTTTTTACAGGTAATTGCCCACGTGCTCGGACTTGACCTTGAGGAAATCGGTCCCGTATCACTGAAATCGAAGAATAAGGTGAGTTTTAATACCGGCTGCGCCGTGTTCGCCGAGACGGAAGCGGTATCCCGCATTGCCGAGGGCGCAGCGGTAGAGGACATACTGGCTGGAGTGCACGACGCCCTTGCCGCCAGGATTCAGACGCTGGTGGAAAGACTCGGGATGGAACGTGACGTTGCTCTGACCGGGGGAGGTGCAAAGGATATCGGACTGGTAAGGAGCATCGAACAGACACTTGACACTTCTACCCTGGTCCCGGAAGAACCACAGATTGTTGCTGCACTGGGCGCAGCGCTGATAGCCGCCGACATCAGTTCGAACTGATGCCGGAGATATGGCTATTTGGTTGAGGATGTATGTTCGGGACTGAATCTAGCCCTTGCCGATTCTGAACATCTTGGTACCACAGACAGGACACACGCCTTGCGTGGCCGGCTTGCCGTTCTTCATGGTTATGGCTTTGGTTTCTTTCATCTCTCTTTTAGAGCGGCATTTTACACAATATGCTTCCATTGGTGTACCTCCCTTTGTACCTCGGTGTATGGAGAATAGACCATTCTGGCAGTATTGTCAATAGCTTTTTAACTAAAATTTAACAAAATCTTAACCAGTTTAAGGGGTGCCGCTCCTCATCTTTTTTATTTCCTCAGGCGAATAGGACTGGCGACTGCTGTGCGGGGGGTGAAGCGATATGTCGCCTACCGACACCGTATATGTGGGTGAGAATAAAACGTGCATCCACTGAAAAGGTTTACCCACTCTCTTGATGTCAACCGGACAGTGTATTAGCCCTTTGGGGAGATAGATAATCGCGGTAGTGTCAATTATGTGGCTTTCACCCTCTTCGCCCAGGAATAACTCGATTTCTGCATCAAATTCGAAGTAGTTCTTGGGGTTCCCGCCAAATATGAAAAATATTTCGTCGACGTCGTGTGCGTGAGGCTCCGGAATCATTTTCATAGGCTGGTCGATATAGAGTAGTTGATGCTCAATTGGAAAGCCGGGAAACTGGGCGCCAACACAACCATCTTCAGCACATATGTGCATGGCTGGTGCTATCCTGCCCCTTTCTAAAGGTTCCTTTATTATGTATTTCCCGTATTTTGTTTCCGCCATTTTCTTATGTCCTCCTTATTTGATATTAATATGAGATGGCTTAATCCCTTTTTTGTGACAATTTCCGCCGATTTGCATATGCCGCTCTTTCATATTCTGAAACTTTCTTTATGCCCGGCGTATTTCTCTCTGAGCTTCGGCTTTTCTATCTTGCCGGTCGGGTTCCGGGGCACCTTATCAAAGAAAATCCGCCTCGGTCTCTTGTACCTGGGCAGGTTCTTTTCGCAGAACTCATTGACTTCTTCTTCTGTCAGGTCTGCGTCCGGCTGGGGGTCGATAATGGCGGTGACCAGCTCGCCGAGTCTTTCGTCAGGAATGCCTATTACCGCGACATCGTAAACCCCGGGGTAGCTCTGCAGTACGTTCTCCACCTCCACCGGGAAGATATTCTCTCCCCCGGTGATGACCAAGTCCTTCTTTCTGTCCACCAGGTAGATGAATCCCTCGTCGTCTTCTCTCGCCATATCACCGGTGTACAGCCAGCCGTCCCTGAGCGTTTCCGCCGTTTTTTCAGGGTTTTTATAGTATTCCTTCATAACCGCGTCACCCCTGACAATCAGCTCGCCGATTTCTCCCGGGGTAACGTCCTCACCGTTCTCACCGACAATTCTGGTCTCCCAGCCGTAACCGGCTTTGCCGATAGCCCCCACCTTGTGCTCGTTCTCCATGCCGAGATGGACGCAGCCCGGTCCCGTGCACTCGCTCAGACCGTAGGTGGTGTCATACTGCATATCTGGAAAATACTCTTTCCAGTGCCTGACCACGCTGGGCGGTATCGGTTGTGCTCCCATGTGCAGCAGCCGCCAGCAACTGAGGTCGTAGTCTTCTATTTTCAGCTCTCCCCGGTCGAGTGCTCCGAGTACGTCCTGTGCCCAGGGCACCAGCAGAAACACCACCGTCCCTCTCTCCCGGTGGACGGCGTCAAAGAGGTTCTTGTAGCTCATTTCGGGCAGTATCGTAGCCCTCCCGCCCACGACTAGGCTGCCGAACCAGTGCATCTTGGCGCCGGTATGGTATAAGGGCGGAATGAGGATGAAGTTGTCATCGCGTTTTAGATTGTGGTGGTGGTTCTCGGCAACCGCCGCCCATTCCAGGTTGCTGTGGGTGAGGAGTATCGGCTTCGGCGCTCCGGTGGTCCCGGAAGTGAAGTAGAGTCCGCAGGCGTCGTCATCGTTTATCGTTACCCCCGGAGGTTTGGGCGATGACTTTTCTATCACTTCTTCGAAGTCTTCCATGTCCTCCGGTACGGTCGTGCCGACACAGATAAAGTCCTTTATCGTGGTAAGTTCTGACCGGACAGCCTCGACTCTTTCGATAAATTCCTCTCCAAGGAACATTACTTTAGCCTCGGCTATCCCGGCGCAGTACGTCAGGTCGTCACTGGTAAACCTGAAATTGAGAGGCACCGCCCAGGCTCCCGTCCTCAGGATGCCGAAGTAAATCTCCAGCCAGTTAATGGAGTTCATCATCCAGAGGATAACCTTGTCGCCTTTTACCACTCCTCTGTCAATGAGGGCATTGGCTACACGGTTAGCCCGTTCGTCGAACTCCTGCCACGAAATCTCCTTTCGGATTCCTTTATCCGGTCTCAGCTCGATTAGCGCGGTTTCTCCGGGATACTTGCTGGCGTTTCTTGCCAGCATATCTGCCACGTTCATAGGTGATTTCCCTTTTCAGTACCGGGACTTGACCTGACCCTCTGGTATGCCTCGTAGCCCAGGTCGAACGCCTTGATGTTCACCGGGGCGAGTCTTTCCGGGAAACGGGTGTTAATCTGCTCTTTTATGGTCTCGATTTTTATCGGGAGCTTTCCCTGACCGAATAAAGCTCCCAGCATGACCACGTTAGCTGATTGTTTACTCCCCGCTTCGCCAGCAATCTGGACCGCGTTCAGCTGGATTATACTGTCCGAAGCCTTGCTCAGGTTTTCTATAATCGTCCCCAGCTCCGGGTAGGTGCTGCCCGTTGAAGAGACGGTAAACGGGATTACCTTCTCCGTGTTAAGTATGACGGTGCTGGACTTTGATAAACAGCTTATGTTTCTCAGCGCCTCGACCGGCTCCATTGCCACCAGGACATCGGCTTTGCCGGTCGGCGCCAGCGGTGCCAGTACCGCCTCTCCGAGCCGGATTGTGCTCGAAACCGAGCCGCCCCTGACCGCCATGCCGAGTACCTCCGAGCCTCTGACGTTCAGGCCGTCCTTCACGGCGGCGTTGCCCAGCAGTTCCGACATCAGTATCACGCCCTGTCCGCCGACTCCGGCAATCACTATGTTGAATTCTTTTGTCATGGTTACTCCCGTACTATCGCCTTATAGGGGCATACCTGGACGCAGATTCCGCAGCCGTTGCAGAGAGAGATATCAATAGCGGCTTTGTTGCCTTCTTTTATTATGGCGGGACAGCCGAGCAGCTCGAAACAGGCGTTGCATTTGTCGTTGCATTTATCCTGGTCCACCCGGCAGGGGACTATTTTCTCACCCGCAGCCCGTTTTTGTCTCTGCTCAATCATTGCGCAGAGTCTTCGCGAAACCACTACCGAGGGACCGTCGAACCTGATTGCTTTCTCGAAAACATCGATTGCGTTTTTAAGGTCGAAGGGGTCGATTACTTCGACGAACTCAACTCCGCAGGCTCTGGCTATGTCTTCAATCTTCAACGCTATGGTTTCCTCGCCGGTGGCTGTCTGGCCCGTACCCGGGTGCGGTTGAAAACCGGTCATCGCCGTAGCCGAGTTGTCCATTACCACCATGGTTATCTTCGCTTTGTTGTAGACCGCGTTCACCAGCGGTGGTATCCCGCTGTGAAAGAAGGTGGAGTCACCCATGTGGGCGACTATCGGGGTGTCCAGTATATGCGACAGCCCGTTGGCGATACCGAAACTCGCCCCCATACAGATGGTGGTATCCGCCGCTTCGAGCGGTGGATTATAGGCAAGGTTATAGCAGCCGATATCGCTGGGATAGACCGGTTCCACGTCTTTACCCATGTCTCTGGCTACCCGTCGCGCCGCCACTCCGATGGCGTAGTGGGATGCCCGGTGAGGACAGCCGGCACACATCGTCGGGGGACGCCAGGGAAGAAGAGGGGCGGTCTCCTTGCTAAGTTCATCTATACTTGTAAAATCAACCGGGAGTCTGGAACCGGTGAGACCGGCAATAGCCTCGGTGACCAGCCTGGTAGATAACTCTCCTATTCGGGGCACCATATCCTTACCGTGAATTTTAACTTCTATGTTGTCCTCTCCGGCAATCGCTTTCACGCGAGTCTCGACATACGGTTCGAGTTCCTCAACTACCAGCACCTCGTCTACCGCGTTCAACAGCTTTCTTACCAGTTTTTCGGGCAGGGGGTAGGGCGTGCCGATTTTCAGCACGGAAAATTTATCAGCGACTCCCAGCCAGTCTATCGCTTCCATGGTATAGCTGTAGGACAGCCCGCAGGCGATTATACCCAGCCTGGCACCCTGGCGCAGGTCCAGACGGTTATATGGCAGTGTATCTGCCGCTTCCTTTATCTTTTCCAGTCTTTCCAGCATCAGCGGCTTGTTCAGCCTGGCTTCAGCCGGAGTGTAGTTCAGCCACTGCCTGTTCTTCACAAAGGTTGCTTTTCTCCGCTCCTTCGATAATTCTCCGAGCGTGACGTCACTGCGGCCATGATTTATCCTGGTTACCGTCCTTAATATGAAAAGGTGTTTGAACTCTTCGGAAAGCCTGAAAGCGTCCGCCATCATGTCCTTTGCTTCCTGGATGGAGGACGGCTCGAGGACGGGTATGTGTGCCTGTTCGGCGATGTAGCGGTTGTCCTGCTCGTTCTGGGAACTCCACGAGTAGGGGTCTTCGGCGGAGAGGAGGACAAGCCCGCCCTTGGCGCCGATATAGCTCGCCGTCATCAACGGGTCGTGGGCGACATTCACCCCGACGTGCTTCATGGATGCCAGGGCTCTCAGTCCGCAGATTGAGGCGGCGAGAGCAATCTCAAAGGCTACTTTCTCGTTTACCGACCACTCAACGTATATATCGAGCTCTTTTGCTAAACCGGCAAGGGTCTCCGTGACCTCGGTCGATGGCGTGCCGGGGTAGGCGGCGGCAACCTGGACTCCGGCTTCCATCGCTCCTCTGGCTATCGCTTCGTTGCCGAGCATGAATAGCCTTTCACCCGGGGCGTCGGAAGCGAGGGTCAGATTATCCAACTATTACCTCCTTCATCTACTTAACGGGCATAAAAAAATACCTGGTCTTATCTCCAGCTGAAAACAGGATATCATCAATGCCCGTATTCATACAAGGTTTCTCAGGTATACACTAGTCCTTGGGCACCGATTCGGGCTCTAACGGCCAGGGACGGGTATATTTGACCGACTTGAATTTCCACCTGCCGTCGACCTTCTCGTATTCGCAGTCGTGTCTTCCCTGTGTCCATCTCAAGGCATTCCCTGTTTCCGGGTCGGAAATCATTATGTACATCAGCCAGTGTCCCTTTGCTTTGTCCCCGTCTATGGTGATGACGGGGTCTATTGCATTATGGGCGTCCCGCCATTTGCCGGCGTTCATCTGGGAAATCCGCTCTTTGAACAGTTTCTCTATTTCCGCTTTGCCCTTACGCAGGCCGTGGTGACCGATGTTCGCCGTCCCGTCTTCGGTGAAGCTCTCCACGATATCGTTCCACTGGCGGTTATTGAGCTGGAACATATATTCGTGGTGCAGCGCCCTGATTGCTTCGAGGTCCTCCAGATATGTAAGCCTCTTTTCCATTTCTTCCGGTGTCATTATGAACTCCTTATCCGGTTATCTATCTTCTTGAATTGTAAGACGGATCATCCGTTTATACCATGAAATCGCCGCCGTCTACCTGTATCGTCTGCCCTGTGATATCCGATGAAACATCAGAGGCTAAAAATGCCACCGTGTTGGCGATATCCTGCGGCATGGTCAGCCTTCCCATCGGTACGGTGGATTTATACGTTTCCTTTTGCTCGGGAGTGGCGTGTGCCAGTATCTGGAAACCGGTATCACCCATCCCGGGGGCTATTCCGTTAACGTTTATTCCCAGCGGTCCCAGTTCCCTCGCCCAGGTCTTGGTAAGGCCTATAACCGCCTCCTTGGCGGCTGAGTACAGACCGCCGATACCGCTTCGGGCGACACCCGATGAAAAATTGACTATCTTGCCGCTCTTGCGTTCCCGCATATGGGGGATTACCGCGTTGGTGACGTACCATGTCCCCTTGAAATTGACATTAACGCTTAAGTCCCAGGCTTCTTCGGTGCCCGGCGGAGCGGCACCGGGAGCACCGGCATTGTTGACAAGTATGTCTATCTTTCCCATCTGTTCCAGTGCCGTCTTCACCATTTCCTGCACTTCATCGTTGTTTCGTATATCCACCTTGACGGCGATTGCCTTGCGTCCCAGGGCTTTAACTTCGGCTACCGTTTTTTCCGCTCCTTCTAAATCTTTATCGCCTATGACTATATCGCAGCCTTCCTTCGCCAGGGTAAGGGCTATTGCCTTGCCGAAACCTATCTGGCTGCCTGCTCCGGTAACGAGTGCCACCTTGCCTTTCAAACCAAGGTCCATAATTGCCTCCTTTACTTATTATGCGTTATTTACCGTTATAACTTAATGGTCGGGTGTATCTAAGATTCTAATGCCCGTTATTTTCACTGTCAAGGAATTTATTGTCTGGTTTTATTCTGTTTGATGTTAAGTGAGGTACTCACCCCCTTTGTCCCCCTCTCACACAGTACCCTGATTTGTGATACGTTCGTCTTCTTGTGTGAGAGGGGGAAGAGATTTTAGAGAGGGGGGCGAAGCCCCCCTCTCTTACTTACGCTCCCCCTTCCCCTTCGTAAGGGGAAGGGGGATACAGGGGGATGGGGTTTAACAAGAACAATAGGATTATGGGTAAGTACTCCTATGTTTCAACCAGAACAGAACCGAACCGCTGAATAAAGAATTTGACAACGTTTACAGTCATTTGTATATTACAGAAAGCCTAACATACACAAATCCTTTTGTATCTTAAAGGAGGAAAGATGAAAGCCGCTTTTATCGTTGCACCCAGAAAGTTTGAAATTCGAGACATCGAGATGCCGACTATTAACGACGACCAGATGCTGGTAAAGATAGAAGCCTGCGGTGTATGTACCAGCGATATGGCTTCATATCTTGATTCGTACAGCGAGGATGTTAAAAAGCATATGCCGATGCCCAGGAGAGCCGGTCATGAGCCGGCGGGTACCGTGGTCGAAGTCGGCAAGAACATCAGCGAATACAAGGTGGACGACAGGATAACCGGTATATTCGGTATGGGTTGTTTTGCCGAATACGTCGTCTGCGAGCCGTATGACAAGACCATGCGCGGACACGGCGCGATAGTCGGAAAGATACCTGACGGTATTCCCATGGAACACGCTATCGGCGAACCGATGATGTGCCTGATGTCCATAGCCAGGACCACGACACCGGAGCTGGGCGACACCGTGTTTCAGGTAGGCGCCGGTTTCATGGGGCTGGGAGTCATCGCCGGCGTGGCGAGCCCAAAGCTGAAGGAGTATATAGTCGCCGACCTCGAGGACTGGAGGCTGGATTTAGCCAGAGAACTGGGAGCTACCGTTACCCTTAATCCCAATAAAGTGAATGTGGTTGAGGAAGTTATGAAGATAACAGGGGGTAAAGGGGTTGATATAGCTATCGAGGTCGTGGGTCACCCGCCGAGTATGAAAATGGTGGGCGACGTAATAAAGAACAACCGGGGGAAGATAGTAGCCGTCGGCTGGCACCAGGCTCCGGACACATATGAACTCCAGTCCTGGATAAAGTCACCGATTATCTACAGCCCCCAGGGCGTGGGTATGTCAATCGACCCGTCCGGTGAACTGCCACGCGCCCTGTGGGCTATACAGAAAGGCGTTTATCCGATGGACAAACTTATCACTCATAAATATCCGCTGGAAGATATAGGCAAGGCGTTCGAGGATAACCTTAACAGGACGCCGGGATATATCAAAGGCGTTGTTATCCCTTAAAATGTGCTTTAAAAATTATAACAGATTAGAGGAGGTAGTTTGACCATGAAAGCAGCCGTAATGCAGGAAGGTGGCGGTCTGAAAGTACAGGACGTTCCCGAACCAGGAGAACCGGGTCCTGACCGGGTAAAGGTGAAAATAGCCTATTGCGGGATATGTGGTAGTGAACTTCACATGCTCGACCCCGAGTATACATCAAGGCCTCCGCAATTCAAGCGGCCTCCGGGCGAAGGACCGAGGGGACCCATGATTGGAGGACACGAGGCTTCGGGAACGGTTGTCGCTATCGGCAGCGATGTTAAAGGTATAGAAGTAGGGCAGAGGGTAGGTATGAATTTCCGCAGTCCCTGCGGCACCTGCTATTACTGCCGGAACAAACTGGAGCACTTTTGTGAGAGGATAATCCCGGCTACAGGGTCTTACGCCGAGTATGCCATGTATCATGCCAATGCGATATATCATCTCCCTGACAATGTCAGCCTCGAGGTAGGCGCCCTGCTTGAGCCGGTGTCCGTTGCCGTTCATACTGTAGACATTGCCGAAATCCACCCGGGATGCACGGTAGTCGTACTGGGCGCCGGACCGATAGGTATTCTTGTACTTGAGGTGGCACAAAGAGCCGGCGCGGCTAAAATCCTCGTCTCCGAACCCGTAGAAGCCCGGAGAGAACTTGCCAAGAAACTCGGAGCCACCGTGGTGGTCGACCCTGTTAACGAAGACCTTCAGAAAGCGACCGATGAGCTTACCGAGGGCAGGGGTTTCGACCGGGTCATAGACGCCAGCGGGAAGCTTGCCGTCGCCAAGCAGGCGCTGGACCTGGCGGATAAGGGTGCTATAGTGGTCTGGGCAGCCATGTATCCCGTAGGAGCCGAAGTCGGAGTCCCGCCTTCAACCATGTATGGCAAAGAACTAACTATTAAAGGTGTATTTGTTTCTCCATACAGTTTCCCGAGGTCGGTTAACCTGCTGTCCGAGCTTGAACTCGAACCCCTGATTTCCATCAGGCCTATCGAAGAGATAAACGAGGCATTCCGTGACCTTCTCGCCGGTAAAGGGATGAAGGTACTCATAAAACCATAGGGCTTGGAGTAATATACCCGGGGCTTCTCGAGCTGAGAAGCCCCGGAATGCATTCGGAGGGATATACTATGGTTCGTATGGAAACGTTAGACGAGCAAGAGAGGAATTTGCTCATGAGTCTCCCTTGCCACACATTCGAGACTCAACCCTGGGTTAGCGGGCCTCCACTGAAAGAAAGGCGGGTGGCTATCGTTACCACGTCGGGCTTGCATCGCCGGGATGACCGCTCTTTTCAGATGGACCCGAATGATTTCTACCGCGTTATCCCGGGTAATGTGCAGGCTAACGACCTGGTTATGTCTCACATTTCAGCCGGTTTCGACCGCACCGGATATCAACGTGACTGGAATGTTGTTTTCCCTTTAGACCGGCTGCGGGAGCTGGCGGAGGAAGGTATCATCGACAGCGTGGCTGATTTCCACTATTCAGTCAACGTTGTTCACCAGGTGGATGAGTTTGATTTTCCGATGCGGGAAATCGCCCGTTTGCTTAAGAAAGATAACGTGAATGCCGCTGTGTTAACGCCGGTCTGACCTGGTTGCACCAGCGCTGTAGGCGTGATTGCGCATTTCATTGAAGACGAGGGAGTTCCGACAACCGGTATCAGCCTTGTCCGACCGCACACGGAGAAGATAAAGCCTCCGAGAACTTTATGGGTTCCTTTCGAGTTCGGGCGTCCCATGGGCCCACCCGATAACACAGATTTCCAGAGGAGGGTACTAATGGCCTTGCTGAATCTTCTGGAGGTGCCGGATGGACCGGTAATACTGGAAGATTTCCCCGAGGACGAGCCGGAATCCGATGAAATAACCATGCTTGCCTGCCCTGTTAATTTCTCGAAGTACCTCGATGAGACTGAGGAAGAAGACCAGTTGCTGGTCGCATTCAAAAGAGAAATAACGGCTATGCATCCCTGGTACGATATGGCTGTGGAGAAGCGAGAACGTACCACGTTTGGTGCAAGTGGTATTGATCTTGATAAGCTGGCTGATTTTATTTATGCCTTTGTAAAAGGCGAGGAGCCTGATAATCCCCGCGATGACGTCTCCATACCATATACGTTGAAACTGGCTGTTGAAGACCTGCAGTCATACTATATTGAAGGAATCACGGCGCAGCCGGGGCAGACTGGCGCTTCCAGCCAGAAGCTAAGAGACTGGTTCTGGGATGAAACGGTAGCCGGAAAGGTGCTGATGGCGTTGAAGAAAGTATGCGAGGAAAGCTCCGATGAAATGATGAGTATGATGGGTGCTCACTTCATCGTCCCTGGTGATATTGCCCGTCGGCAGCAGGAATAACCTGTTTATATACGTAATACCGGCTTCCGGCGGTAATTTGCCAGTTTCAAAAGGCAGGATTTGCGGTAACCAGTGCCTGTATCCAGGCTGGGTATTGACAAGTTAGTGTAAAAAGCCTAAACTAGGCTCAAAATGTAATGAAAACTCAGTTTTCAGGCGTAAACCGTAGACTTAAGATGAGCTGCCTTGCTGGTGGAAAGGGTGTGCTGGGCGTCAGTAGCTTATTTCAGAACATAGATTCATAGCATTTCACCTATGGGCGGAGCCCTAGAGTGATGTATCTACGGTAAGGCGACACAAGGAGGTGGATTATTGAGATGAAATGAGTGAAATACAGATAAACCGGATTCATATTTATTCTAACAAAACGGGTTATCGTTGCTTACTTGATGGAATAAGACGGGAGGTTAAAAAACTATGGTAAAAAAGATTGTATGGTTGCTGGTAAGCTGTCTGATGGCGTTGTCACTGACGATAGCTTCCTGCGGCGGGGCTGAAGAAACCGGGGGAAAGGTTACTGAAGTAGGCAAAGGTCAGACAGTAACGGTAGGTGCAGAAGAGGAAGGAGCGGCAGTGGAAGAAGAGGAGGTAATCGTTCCTTCCGGTGAACCGCAGTACGGCGGTACTATCACTATCACCCTGGGCGCTGACCCTGACTTTGATTTAATCAGTTTCGGTGGTTCCTGGCCCTATGAACAAACTCACCAGAGAATGTATGACGGTAACTGGGCGAAAGGACCCGCCGGCGGCTATGGCGAGGGCTTAACGGATTGGGGACAGAGTACCAATGTTCCCGCCCTGGATACCGGCTGCCTGGCTACGGATTACGGATGGGAAATCAGTGCCGACGGCACTGAAGTGACTTCACATTTCACCATACGTGACGGAGTCCACTTCGCTTATACTGATACCGAAGCCGGACGCATGGTTGGTGGCAGGGAAATGACCATCGATGATTGCGTCGAGAGCTGGAACCGGCCTATCAAAGACGAGAACGCCCAGAACTGGCAGTTATATCCGTTTGTACGCTACCCGACAGCGGTAAAAACCGGAACAGATACGTTCGAGATTACCCATAAAATCGAGGACCATATGGATGCGATGATGAGGGAGAACCTCTGCTGTCGTGTCATGCCACAGGAACTATGGGATACCTACGGATATGAAGGCTGCACGAACTGGGAATATGACGTTGGTACCGGGCCGTTCATGATTGTTGACTATGTTGTCGGCAACATGATTTTACTGGAAAAGAATCAAGATTACTGGCAGAAGGACCCGGTAGGCCCGGGAACGGGTAACGACCTGCCTTATGTAGATACTTTTAAGTACGTCATCATGCCGGACGCTTCTACCCGTCAGGCAGCTCTGAGAACTGCCAAGATAGACCAGATGGACACAGTATATCTGGAGGATAAGGACCTGATGCTGAAGACTGCCCCAGATATCCAGTGGGCGGGACGCGGCCAGTGGGGCCAGACACCGATATTCATGAAGACGGACCAGGCACCCTGGAATGATGTCCGGGTCCGCCGGGCGCTGCTGATGGCTACCGATTTCAACGAGATAAACGAAGGTCTGTACCAGGGTCTCGGCGATATCATCAGCTGGCCCTATTTCCGTGTCGCGGGTTACGAGCCGCTGTTCGTCACCCTCGACGACCCGGACTGCACCAACCAGATTAAAGAACTGTATACCTATAATCCTACCGGGGCGCAGGCGCTTCTTGCTGATGCCGGCTATCCCACCGGTTTAATTGCAACTCTGACACTTACTCAGGCCGATGTCGACTACTACTCGATAATCAAAGACCAGTGGGCTAAAGCAGGTATTACCCTGGAACTCGACGTTGCCGCTGATTTCGGTGCGCTTATAAGTCGTGCCTTCACCATTACTTATGACCTGATTGCTATCGGTACCTCTCCGAACTCGTCATATCCGGAGCAATCGCTCTATTCCGTGAGAAACTGGGTCAATGCCAGTCTTATCAACGAGGCTTACGTAGATGAAGCGGCTAAGGAAGTCAAAACACTGGCTATCACGGACTTCTATGCCTCGATGGAGCTTTGCCGGCCGCTGTGTAT
>CAZBAN010000049.1:0-15064 GCA_964489895.1 uncultured Dehalococcoidales bacterium | reverse complement strand
CAGAAAGTGATATTCCAAGAGCTAGCACGTTTTCTACTAAAGTAACAAAATGCTTTATTGTTAATTTGATATATATATCATAAGGAGGTGCCCATAGTTTCAGTATTTTTAATACAATTAGCTAATTGTCATTACCTTATATTCTGTAAAATATGCCACGAGAAATCCTACATTTTTCAAGATAGCTTTAAATCATTCTTGAATAAGTATATAACTAATATTCGTACTACTGGGCTAACTTTGAAAAACCAGATTTGACATCTATTTTTTCTGCAACATAAAGATACCTGTCAGTATCAAGGGAATATGCAGGCCAGTGTGTGATCCCTTTTGCCTGAGGGATTCCGGTTTTAGCGAAACTTGTCCATAATTCCATCATGGCTTCGGATATTACTCTATCATGGTCAGTAAGTCCGGGATTCTTTGTTTTTGCCCCGGACTGCTGTGTAAGCATTGCCACAGATTTCCACCATCCTGTCGAATCATCCCAGTCACCGAAGACATAGGGAAGTTCAATAGAATGTACGGATACACATCCTTCGTCTCTCCATGGTGAGGGTACCTGGTCGAAGATGCAGGCATACCCGTAGCATCCCTGCTTTTTAATAGATTCAAGCATATCTATGTATGCCGGAATAAGAGAAGGTATCACCAGCGGACCAGGCCCTGTTAATTCTCCCAGGTTAGCGGACACAATAAGTGGTACGGCATTGTGGCAACCTGAACCAAACAGTTTCTTAGGACTGTCCGGCAATAACCAGCCGTCTACAGCGGCATCCCAGACAAAAGACGGGGGTCTGGTGGGGGTGCGAGGTGTCTCCATTGTCTGACTGGCTTCGAGTATTTTTGAAAAGGGTAATGCACGCGCCTGTGCCAGCGGGTCATCAGATGAGGTTATTCCCAGCTTTTCAAAAAGCGCTTCTCCGCTATCTTCGAGATCCGCAAGTGGTTTACTCTCCAGGATAGCCAGAACTGTGCCACTTTCACAGATAGCCCGGTGGAATAGCCCCTTTGCGAGAGGTGACAACATCATCATGGCTACCTTGGCACCGCCACCGGACTCTCCGAAGATGGTGATATTGTCCGGATCACCTCCAAACGCTGTGATGTTGTTTTGTATCCACTGGAGTGAGGTAATAAGATCAAGGAACAAGTAATTACCCGAAACACCCTCCGGCGATTCTTTAGAAAGTGCCGGATGGGCAAACAGTCCGATTGGTCCGAGCCTGTGATTCAAAGTAACCATCACAACACCATACCGAGGTAAGCGGTAGTTATTCCATATTGCGTCATTGCCACATCCCGAAGAATACCCGCCGCCGTGCATCCATACCATGACCGGCAGTTTCTCGCCTGGTTCGCGTGCTGGTGTAACCACGTTCAGATAAAGGCAGTCCTCACTCTGGGGCATTTCACCTGACATACCAGGCATGACAGGCTGGGGTGAGATATTACTGAACTGGGTACACTCGCGGGTTCCTTCCCAGGATTCGGCAGGCTGCGGGGGTTTCCACCGTAAACCACCAACCGGAGGGGCAGCGAAGGGAATTCCTCGATAAATATTAATTTCCTTACTTGGTTCTCCAATGGTTGTACCGGATACGTAGCCTTTATCAGTTTTTATAATACTCATCAACAACTCCTTATATGAAAAGTATTTGTTTTTGTATCTATATTTCAGAAGGTTATATATTAACGATATTATTTACGGATGTATATTTGATAATTTTACAGGATTCGTTTTAGCCATTAGTTCAATTGCTGCTTCCTTAATCCCATTTCTTA
Organism: uncultured Dehalococcoidales bacterium; assembly: GCA_964489895.1. Taxonomy (GTDB): domain Bacteria; phylum Chloroflexota; class Dehalococcoidia; order Dehalococcoidales; family UBA2162; genus MGML01. The sequence continues at coordinate 13,279 of CAZBAN010000049.1, read as the reverse complement.
GGAGAGTAGCGATAAAGAACCTTATCCCTTCAGCATGTTCGGGCCCCTATTCTATTTTCTGTTAGTTTTTACCTGATGAAACATATTGAACTCGATCGGCTTCACTTGATGAAATACACCGTATACGGGCAGTAGAATTACTAATTTACTATCTCCTTATACAAGTTGATCACTACACTACTCTAGGCATAAGCAGGTATGAGTCATAACCACCGCCGCTATGGATGATATGGTATCCATTGTTACGAGTTATCGGACCGGGCAGGTTCATACCGCCGGGCATGCCCTTCCTGAACCGGCTCAGCACGTTGTATCCGGCTACGATAAGCTGGAGTTTTTCACCGCTGTGCCAGCGCATCCCCATAGGGCGAATTTCAATATCTAATGGAACTACCTGGCCGGGCTTAAGGAATTCCTCACGGTCATGAGGATGATAGGGTAACCAGGGAGTCGACCGCGAGGTATCCAGCCGACGATGAGATGCCCGTAATCGACCGTCCGGACCGATGAAGCCGAATCCACCTGATACAGGTTTATCATCTGAATTCAGCTTTTGTAGCAGAACGAATATATCAGCATCATCAGCGGTATCGGTCTCTATCCATAGATGCAGGCTGACATACCCGGTATACTCTGCGTCTCCCTTAAATTCTATAGTAAACGTAACCTCACTCTGATTATCATCGGATTTATACCGAACCGCAGACTCATTCGTAACCGGTCTTGGAGAAAGAGAATTTGTGGACGCATCCAGATAAAGCTTCTCATACCGGGTTCGGGCTAAAGGCCATTCTCTTTCGGGACGGTTTACCTCATCGATACCTCCCGGATCCAGGATCGAGAGCCGAACTCTCGGAGTATTTTCCCAACCGTTTTTAACATCTTTCAGAAAATAGTCGAAGAAACGCCGGAGTTCCTCTGTATACTCATAGTAGTCGGGCCATTCACCGGTGTTATGTACCCGCAGCCACTTTTCCTTCGAGGAAATACGGCGGAAGGCATCGATAGTATGGTGGCCTCCCCAGCTAGCCACGATATAAGCTGGAATCGTTATTCTTTCAAGCTGAGGCGCTTTATCCCGCCAGTATGCATTCATCAATGGATACTTTACGGCCATAGCAGCCATATCCTCTATACGGTTAAGGCCTATCTGTGTACTCGTGTTGAAATTATTGAAGGCTGTATCAGGAATACCGCCACGCAGGACATCGTAGCGATAGAGATCAATATGGCCCTCCCATGGAGCGATTGCAGCCAGTTGGGGCGGATTTTGTGCGGCAGCAAACCATTGAATGATTCCCAGCCAGGAATTGCCTGACATGGCTACTTTGCCATTGCACCATTCACGGGCAGCCGTCCACTGGATAAAGTCATTGCAGTCGTTGGCTGACATGGTTCCCCACATATAGATATCTCCTTCGGAGAACATGGAACCCCGGGCATCCACATTGATGATGGCATAACCGTGATTACACCAGTAGGCAGGATCAGGACCTTCGAATTTCTGCAGACCGGAAACTGCATCGGGAGGTACACCTGGAGGTGCCGGCTGGGGAATAGTTTTACCATAAGGACTCCAGCTTAAAATAGCAGGAACCTTTTCAGATTCGGCAGGAAGATATATATCGGCATAAATAGTCACACCGTCGGACATTTTTACACCGACATCCCGGTGCCAGATAATATCACAGGGTAACTTAACGCCATTCTCAATAAATGTTGTCCCTTTCTTTAGTGTGGATGTGCCGGGTTTGAATTCAATCTTTGAGGGGGTTTGCAGTTCAATACCCCGGTTTTTCGTTTCAAGCGGTTTAGCTTTACGGAAAGCTACTTCAATGCTTTCGGTACCGAACTGAATCGTTTCATAAGAGATTTCCCCGGTCATTGTGCCCTCACCTTGATGTATTCAAGGGCACTTCTTGCTGCAATACGACCGGTGCTGAGCGAAAAACCCATGGCATTACCGGGTAATATATTAGGATAAATATCTTTATAGAGATTGCAGATCATATCCCCTCCTGCAGCATAGAGTCCGGGAATGACCGTAAAATCTTTGGTGAGAACCTCAGTCCTGTAGTTGACCTTAACACCCTCCGGGGTCCCCGTGCTGCCCATACTCCTGGTAGCATAGAACCTCGGGCGTTTTACCGGTCTGAGATATCTTGCCTCTTTGTTAAAAAGAGTGTCACGGCCTGTTTCGCAGCACCTGTTATATTCCTCAACGGTCTTTTTCAGGCCCTCTTTATCAATACCGGTCTTCTCAGCCAGTTCATCGATAGTCTCAGTCACGAATACCATGTTAGAACCTTTTTCGAGTATCTTTTCTATTTCAGCTTCAAACTCTTCCCGGTTTACAGTTGTTGTGGGAATCCCTGCCTGCGCAATACCGAACCCTCCGGGGAAATCCAGCCCATTCCGTACAAAGTAGTCTTTCATATCTTCATCGTAGATTCGGAATGCACACCGGTCTTTTTGAAGCGAAACGGCATTTCCACCGAAGGGGGTAGTAATTGCTACTTCCTCATTCATAAACCGCTCACCGAGCAGGTTTACCATAAGATGGGGGTGACCGAATGATCCGGTGACAGGGCTGGTCAGATTTGCGGCTGAAGCTTTGTGTTCACCACCGAATGGTGGCGGCATGGTGCCTTCGGTCGTTTCTGCCCCGACCTCCTTCGCCATCCTGATTCCTTCGCCAAGCAAACCTGGAATACCAAACGGAGCCCGGTGATGTCCTCCAAACCCGCCGGTAGCCAGGATCGCTGCTTTGCAGCTAACCCGAACCGTTTCTCCTTCTCTGGTTTCAGCTTCAACTCCGGTAATTCGACCATCTTCCTTAATTAGTTTTTTTGCCGGTGTCTTGAGCAGTATCTGGACTCCGAGTTCTTTGGCTTTTTCTTCGAGCTTACGCATCAAAGTTGCAGCACCTCCCAGACCCGGTTGCGGAGGATCCGGTTTGATGATATGTGCCGTGTAGTAACCGCCCGGACCATGAGATGTCAGGTCGGTAAATTCAACTCCCATATTCTCAAACCATTCCATGGTTTCCGTAGACATGTCTATCAGGATTTTAACAAGCCGGGCATCCACCGACCACTGGGTGAAATCCATATATATTCGAAAAGCTTCCTCTTTGGTCAATGAATATTGCCTTATTCGCTGGAGTCTGCTTTCGACGCAGAAAAGCTGGTTTGCCCTGAGAGCGGTACCTCCGGTATGATTTGTTTTTTCAAGGGCGATGACACTCGCTCCGCCTTCAGCAGCCGTGACCGCCGCTGCCAGTCCGGCTGTCCCGGCGGAAAGAACAACAATGTCGGATTGAAGCTGTCTCATCTCACTTCTCCTCTTTTTTAGTTTCCTGTAGAGAAAGAACCTATTTTTTTGCTTTTTTCTCAGGTTTCAGGTATTTTCCCCAGGCATTATACCGTTTTATCTTTTCCTGAGTTTCCGGCATCTCAAGTTGAGGTCCTTCTTCGGTACGATGCCTCGCAATCCACTCCGAATGGTGCTTCTGTTTGGAAGCGGAGAACCTGGGGTTTTGAATATCGTCCGCATTCCATTCAACAATATATTTTCCATCTTTGTAAGATACGATACCGTGTACCTGGCAGGTGGGGCACATAATATCAGGCAGACCTTTATCGAGATAAAAAACATTACAGTGGCACACCGGGCAGGATATAGGCGAGTCATCCCCAAGATATTTTACCTCTTCGAACGGCAGTTTCATCGATTTCGCCAGGTTATGCCCGAGCAGCCGGCTTCTATCAATTGCCCACTGGTTATCAGGCGTTAATGCTGCGCCTTTATCAGCACAATGATTTATCTGAACCTGGTCAACAACGGTTGAAAAGTGCTGTATTAATAGATGAATCGTAGGTAAACCGAGACTGGTCCATCCATCGTAGCCCGAACCGCCGACAGATATGGCAGCAGACAGTTTTTTCCGTTCATGAACAATGGGGTTTTGCATGAAAAAGTGATTGATTTTCTCGCTAAGGCAAATCAATGAACCTGGTGCCCTGAGATGGTATACAGGAGCAGCTATAATCAAAGCTGTATCTCCTAACATAGTGTTTTCAAGAATCCAGTCGGTATCGTCGTGAGGACATCTTGCGTTCTTAAAACAGGCGCCGCAACTGATACACGGCAGGATTTTCAGGTCCATAGACCGTATAATTTCCGACTCCACCCCGTCCTCTTCGGCAGCCATCAATGCCGCTTTTAAAAATGCCTCGCAATTCCCGTTTTTCCTTCCGAAAGACAGTCCGATAATCTTATCCATTACATTCCTCCTTAAGTGGCTAATTATATAGTCGCGAGTTCACAGGAAAACCTCCAAGAAGTAGGTTAAGTACTTGATAACTTCATTAGCTTAGTCTAATACACCATTGACTACAAGGTCGACCACTTCCTCTTCCGACAGGCCAAGTATCTCTTTGAGGACGTACTCGTTGTGTTCTCCTAGTAGAGGCGCCCGTTCTAGTTCGCAGGGTGCTTTTGAAAGCTGGAAAGGAGATGCTGCGGCATGGTGTTTCCCCAGTCTAGGATGATCGAGTTCCTGAAAAAAATCCCTGTGCCTGGTCTGGAGGTCATGTTCAAGTTGGTCTTCGCCGGTCTCCACCACTCCGGCAGGAACACCATCCTCCTGCATCTGGTTCATAACATCGAAAGCAAGGTTTTGAGTCGTCCATTCTTCGACCAGCCTGTCCAGTTCGTCTTCGTTTTCCTTCCTGCCGGCGAGTGTGCCGAATTTCCGCTCCTTTGTCCATTCAGGATTACCGATAACCTTACAGAAATTATTCCATTCTTCATCGGTGGTCACGGCAATAGCGCACCACCTGTCCTCATTCTTGCAGCGGTAAGCGTTATTCACCTTCTGCTGGTCGTTATGGTCCAGGAGCCTTTCCGCAGTTAGCTCAGCACCACTCAGCTTATTCATTACATCCTCCACCGTAAGGGGTGCCGTCCATTGTTCTACCAATCTTCGGAGTTCTGCTTTATTCTCCTCCCTTGATTCCTGCGTGGAGAACCAACGATTTTTCGTCCATTCTGGATTTTCAATTACTTTGCAGAACTTCTCCCACTCTTCATCGTTGGAGATGTTTATTACACAATACCTGGCTTCATCTTTGCATCGATAAGCATTATGAGGAGCAGCAGTATCGGAACGGTTGCCCATCCGTTCTGCAACACGATTGTTCACGAAGTAATCGAGTATAAGCGGGCTTATGAAGTGCAGGCCTGTCTCGAATTGTGCTGCATCAATATACATACCCTTGCCGGTCCTCTTGCGGTATAACAGCGCCCCGATAAGAAGGCAGACATTATACTGGGGCGTAATGAAATCGGTATAGACACCGATATCAGGCGGTGGACGGTCTTCCCACCCGGTTATATGGCTGAACCCGGAAAGCGCCGAAAGCTGGAACCCCCAGCCGGGATGCCGGGAAAAAGGCCCTGTCTGACCCTGCATGCAGGAACTGAGCATAATAACGTCCGGGTTTACTTTTTTTATTTCTTCATATCCCAGACCCAGTTTCTCAATCACCCCGCCGGCGAAATTCTCCACCACGATATCAGCCCAGGCGGCTATTTTCAGCGCTATCTCTTTCCCCCTGGGATCACGGAGGTTGAGGGTTACTCCCAGTTTGCCGGTATTCCACTGTGTAAACTGTGTAGAAAGATCGGGTTCAGGAGCCTGTATTCTGAAAATCGCCAGATTGGTCTTGCCCTCTATCCTGACTACCGTTGCACCATAGTCGGATAATGGCTTGGTTGTCAGCGGCCCGACGATAACGCGGGTAAAGTCACATACCTTTACTCCATCAAGCAGTTTTTTCGGCATATCTTATCTCCTGCGTTTGCCATGATTAAATAATCCCGTCCCGTTTCAGTTCACTGAGTTTATGTTGTGAATATCCCATTTCACTAATATATATTTCTTCATTATGCTCGCCAATAAGCGGAGCGCGGCGTGTTATCCTGGGCGGGGCTTCCGTGGTCTTGGCCCAGGGCCCGGGGTACGTTATTGAGACACCCAACTCCGGGTGTTCCAGCTTTACCCAGTAATCCCTTGCGGCAAGTTGAGGATTACTAGCTATCTCAGCGGTGCTGTTCAGGGGATAGACCTGGGCATTATGCTTAAGGGCTCCTTCCAGCAGTTCTTCCTTCGTATGCTTTAGAAATAGTGCTCTGGTCGGCTCCGCGATTTTCTCCAGTATTTCCGGCGAAGTCTGAATCAGGTTCAACTCTTCCCAGTTATACCCTTTAATAAAGTCGTTGGCTACTCCTTCGCTTTCCATCCAGTTAATCAGCGGGGAATTCCATCGTGGGCCCGCGGTCCCTCCCCAGTACATTGCGTATACATACCCGTCTTTACATTCCCATATCCGCCCCAGAATAGCTTTACCTCCTCCACGGTGCTGGACCCTCTTGTTGAAGTCCCAGAACGCCGTCACACGTTCAGGTGTAATTCTAGTTATCGAGTCTTGGATCGAAACATCGATGTGCTGTCCTTCACCGGTCATTTCACGATGGTAAAGCGATAGCACCACGCCCTGGGCAGCCTGTCCTCCGCCATGGAGGTATGTCTGGAAATGATGGCTGATTCGGACAGGAGAACGGTCTTCATAACCTATGGAGGACATATATCCCCCCATAGCATAAAGAGTAATATCGGAATACCTGAAATCTTTATAGGGACCTGTTTGGCCGAAGGGAGTAATGGACGCAACAATGATTCCCGAATTTATCTTCTCTAGTTCCTTGTAATCGAGTCCGAATTTCTTCATATAACCCGTAGGAAATGATACGATAACTATGTCGGTTTTCTTTACCAGCTCCCTGAATATTTCCTGCCCTTCACGTTCTTCTATATCCAGGGTGATACCACGCTTATTGGTGTTATATGAGAACCAATAAAGACTCTTTTCCGGATCAACTTCGTCATGGTAATACGGCCCTATATTACGGGCGGAATCACCACCCGGTTTTTCTATTTTGATTACATCGACCCCGAGGTCTCCCAGTATCTTTCCGCAGAGAAATCCTTTCTCGTCGGTCAGATCCAGAGCCCGGTAAGGACTCAGCATACCTGTGTAATTTTCTTTCTCTGCCATAGAGCAGACTCCTTCCGAATCGTTCCTGATTTGAACGAATAAAAAAGGTATCACCTGTTAGTGTAAAAAGCCAGACATGACTGTACTGCCAGGAAACCCGTACTATGATATAACTGCGGAACAAGATACCCCGCAGGTATTATCTAGAAATCGTATAGGGATTCAATCGTGTCTGATTTATATCACATACTACTTAACTCAACTTGGATATATTCCGAGTGACAACTTGGACTACACGTCACAACAAAGCCCTTTCCTCGATAGAACGTTTTTTTCAGCTTATGGATTGTCTACCTCTGCGTCACTAAGAGATGTTTCTCTGGTTCTTTCATTTAACCAGTCAAGATAGTTGGCGTATGTATTGGTGATTTTACGCTTCTTGCCGCCTACGGTAAATTCAGCTATTTCGTCCAAGTACATATAATCCGCGTATTTAGGGTCTTCGCTGAAAGCCAGATGGGCGTATTTGGGTGTATTGCCGGTTGTGATGAACATGAACGGTCGGTCTACTTTGCGGATATAGAATGGACAATGGTAAATCCCTCTGGGAACAAATATGGCACAGGTCCTGGTGATGATATGTTTCTCTTCCTCTATCCAGAACTCAACTTCTCCGCCCAGTTCAAACGGCTCCTCCGGGTCCATCCCAAGAAACAGGAGGTATTCATCGAAGGGATGACAGTGAGGTTTACTCCCTTCCTCCTCTCCCCCGGCGATAGGTCGCAGTACAATATTTGTTTCAAGATACAGGACACCCTTGATTTTCTGGAGTTCTTCGTTGATATACAAGGTGTTCTGCCACGGGAAATTGCTGACTCGGTTGCGCGTCTGTGGATGGAGTGGATTCGGTGATGTATCGGTGATAAAAAATTTGTCGTATTTGGATTTTGCCATGTATAAAATGAGCCTCCTTATTCTGATTTTTTTCTTACCAGTCCTCCATATGAAAATGGCATAATAATCCTAAGTATAACCCACCTATAGCCCGGCTGTTAAAACTACGTAAACGAACCTATTCACCTGTATAATACGGCTTTCTCTTCTCTAGGAATGCTTTTCGTCCTTCAGCAAAGTCCCTGGATGCCATGGTTTTGCCCGAGAGTTCGCTTTCAAGCCTCAAACCATCGACAAGAGTCATATCAAGGCCTCGATACAAGGCTTCTTTTGCTGCCCGTTCTGCCAGAGGGGCTGAATCACATAACTGAACGGCCCACTCTCTGGCGGTCGTCATAAGGTTCTTTAGCGGAACAACCTTACTTACTAAACTCATACTATAAGCTTCATGTGCATCTATGCGTTTTCCCGTCAGTATCATTTCTACAGCTTTGCTAAAAGGTATCAGCCTTGCTAATCTTTGTGTGCCGCCCCAGCCGGGAATTAACCCCAGGGTGACTTCGGGGAAACCGAAAACTGCGTTTTCGGAAGCGATTCTGATGTCACAGGCAAGGGCTACTTCAAGACCTCCACCGAAAGCGTATCCATTGATGGCAGCAATAAGCGGTTTCTGTATCTCAAGTCCTCGTACAAGGGTACCTTCCGGGCGTACATCCGCATTTCCTTGACCGTCCGGTCGGGTTTCTTTCAAATCCATTCCCGTACAAAAAGTTTTTTCACCTGCGCCGGTAATAATACACGCTCGGAGCTCAGGATCATCACGGAACTTTATCAGGAATTTACTCATTTCGATAAGATCCCCGCCACTGAGCGCATTTAGGACTTCCGGGCGATTAATAGTAACAATGGCTATTCTGCCTTCTGTATGATACTCAATAGGCATTGTAAGATTCCTTTTGAAGATGTGCCAGGATTACCTTTTTCCCGGGCACAACTTATCAATCCTGGAGTTCCCTGATATCTTTATACAACTCTAGCGCGTCAGGATTTGCTAATGCATCTCTGTTCTGTACCGGTCTTCCATGTATGATGTTTCTGACAGCCAGTTCAACTTTTTTACCATTTACGGTATATGGGATATCATCGACGGGGATTATCTTTGCCGGAATGTGGCGCGGAGAAGCGTTATTCCTGATAACATTTCTGAGTTTCTGAATCAGGGCTTCATTAAACACCTCCCCCTTAACCAGCTTGACAAACAGGATGATGCGGACATCATTTTCCCATTCCTGCCCTACCACGAGACTGTCCTGTATTTCCTCTACGGTCTCAACCTGACGGTATATTTCGGCAGTGCCGATTCTCACCCCACCCGGCTTAAGGGTAGCATCAGAGCGACCGCTGATTACAAGACCGCATTTATCAGTGATTCTGGCATTGTCTCCGTGACGCCATACATTGGGGTACATTTCAAAATAGGTACTCCTGTATTTTTGATTGCTCTTATCATTCCAGAAGCGGAGAGGCATGGAGGGAAAAGGAGCGGTGCATACCAGCTCACCCTCCTGACCTGTGACAGATACACCTTTGTCATCGAAAACTTGTACATTCATACCTAACCCGAGCCCCTGCATCTCTCCAGCGTAGATGGGACCGACAGGGTTTCCAATCCCGAAACAGGCGATCGCTTCCGTACCGCCGGAAATATTGTTTAGGAAAACATCCGGCTTGATGTGCTGATAGACGAATTGGTAGTTTTCGACTGAAAGCGGGGAGCCGGTTGATATAATTGTCTTGAGACTTTCCAGATTATAATTAGCAGCGGGATTCAAACCAGCCTTTTCAATCGTAGAGAGGTACCTCGGGCTGGTACCCCAGATATCTACTCTTTCATCCCGGATGAGTTCGAAAAGCGCAGCTTCATCCGGAAAAAAAGGCGAACCGTCGTAGAGAACTATTGAAGCTCCTTGAGAAAGCGAACTTACCAGCCAGTTCCACATTACCCATCCACAGGTCGTGAAATAGAAGATTATGTCCTCCCGCTTCATATCGGTATTAAGCATTAGTTCTTTCAGGTGCTGTAAGAGAATACCGCCGGCTCTGTGCACAACACACTTTGGTTTGTCTGTAGTGCCGGAGGAAAAAACGATGTAAATGGGGTGGTTAAAAGGTAATTGCTCGAACTGTATTTCTGACTTCGTCTTAACCGAGATATAGTCATCAAAGAGAATAGACTTCGGGACTTTGCTGATATCGGGCGATTTCTCAGTATATGGTACGACAATAACTTTCTCAATCGAAAGGATTTCACTAACAACAGAAGAAATACGTTCCAGGGAGTCATACAATTTGCCGTTATATGAATAAGCATTGGCTGTGAAGAGTATCTTTGGTTCTATCTGCTGAAAACGGTCAAGTATTCCCTTAACACCGAAATCAGGTGAACAGGATGACCAGATAGCGCCCAGACTCGTAGTTGCCAGCATCGCAACCACTGTCTCAATCATATTAGGCATGAAGCCTGCCACCCTGTCTCCGACTTTCACTCCCGATTGTTTCAGCGCTTCTGCGAGATGAGCAACCTGGTCGTATAGTTGAGCGTAGGTAAGTCTTACTGTTTCCCGTCCTTCGCCTTTGAACGTAAGTGCCGTGCGGTCGTCACGATACCTGAGCAGATTCTCAGCAAAATTAAGCCTGGCGCCGGGAAACCATTTAACACCAAGCATATCGTTTATGTTGGTAACTACGCTTTTATAAGACTCCGAAGACAGCACTCCGCCGAATTCCCACATCAACGCCCAGAAATTAGGAATATTATTGACCGACCATTTATGCAGCTCTCCGTAAGTGTTCAAATGAATGCTATACCGCTCATTAACCAGATTTATAAACCCGGTTAGATTGGCTTCTTTTATTCGCTCCTCCGAAGGTATCCAGATAGGTTGTTCCACGAAAATAACCCTTCACTCACTGATATATATTGTTCTGACGCTGGAAAACGAGAAGCCACATTTTTCTCACAAAATGCTCTGTACTCACGTTTATACAGTGGCTATTAAATGCAACTCTGCCGCAGCCTAGTAACTGACGACGACAAGCATTGTAACCGGCTTGTTGGTATTGTTTATTATCTCCCTGCCTTCGTACGGGGCGAGATAGATGGAGTCCAACGGACCAAGTGTTATCTCTTCATTCTTTGACTTAACGGTCAACTCTCCTTCCAGAACGAGGTAGACTTTTTCCGTGGGAGAATCCTCATACGCCCAGGCAGCACCCCCGCCAGGGAGAAAATACGATAAGCCCATCCAGAATTTCTGAATCCCGGTCTCCTCTTTACCCTGAAGTCGCATAGCTGTCATATTAAAATGCATGTCTGCGGCGTAAGGTTTGACCTGTGACAGACTAACCTTCTTCATATCTTTCAGTTCCTCCGCCGAATCTCAGGATTATTGGGTACCATACTTATAAACCCGGTCAGGGACATCGTTAAGTTCATCTTCATCGATAAAAGCGACCATACGGACTATCGAGCCGTCCCCCATGTACCAGCGTATCGGGAATCCGGCAATCCTGCACCTCTTTCCGACTACCTTGGCAATATCGCCGCCGACATTTTCCCAGCCCAATATCCCGTTGCGCAGAATAATGTTATGGCAGGGTTCCCATTCCGGGAAATCCTGTGTCACTTCGTGTCCTGTAAGTTGTTTGTACTCATCACAGATATCCGTTCTTAAAGGTCCCGGTCCGTGAGGACCGATAGCGGTATGCAGCGGATGATCCAATGCCTGCTGGTCGACACCGACTGCTTTCGCCTTGTGCGCGACGAACCACTCACCGGATTCTTTCCCTAAACCTGGTGAGTAGCAGAAGTACTGGGTGTTATCACCCCAGTATTTGTTCCAGCCGGTATGAATGATTATGATATCGCCTTCTTTCATCGGAAGTGTTTTGTTGGCTGCATCCAGGTCTTTCGCAGTGATAAGTTCCCATTTCTCTTTCGGGATATCCCAGATAACGGCATCCCCGTAATAAGAGGTTAGAGGAATTTCGTGAGTAAAACGTCCGCCTTCGAAAACGTGAGCCGGTGAATCGGCATGAGTGGTACAGTGCATGACGGTAGTGACCGTCTGTGAGAGTACCCCCGACTTGGCGTGATAATGCATGCGTTCGATTTTGACATCGGCAAAATAGGGCCACAACGGCGAGCCACTGCCGAATGGATGACTTAGGTCTATCAGAACTTCTTTACCCATTTTTCTCCTTTCTGTTTGGACATTGATTTATACCTTGATTACCAGGTGGTAACGCCACCATCGATGTACAGGATCTGGCCGGTCACGAAGTTAGAAGCGTCCGAGGCAAAAAATATACAGGGGCCTACGAGGTCTTCAGTAAAAGCCCAGCGGCCCATCGGAATACGGGCTTTCATGGTCTTGGCATATTCCACATCTGCCAGCAATTCCTTGGTTAGTTCAGTCTCTACAACCGTTGGAGCTATGGCATTGACAAGTACATTGTGTTTAGCCCACTCGCAAGCCAGAGTTCGCGTTAAGGTATCAACCGCTCCCTTGCTGGCACAATAAGCTGCATAATTTGCCGGTAAACCGTACCTGCCTCTCACCGAAGAGATATTGACGATCTTGCCACTTTCTTGTTTAATCATCACCCTTCCCACTGTCTGGCAGCACAGGAACGTTCCCCGGGCATTGACGTCCATCACCATCTGCCACTCGTCAATCGGGAAAGTATCAGCCGGCTTCCTTATGGCTACACCCGCTCCATTTACCAAGATGTTGATTCGTGAAAATACCTTCAGGACGTTTTCCACCATATCTTCTACTGATTTCGCGTCAGTCACATCAGTGGAAATTGCCAGCGACTTTCTCCCTTTAGCTTTTATCTGTTCTGCTACTTCTTCGAGTTTAGCCAGCCCCCGGCTGGTTACTACCACATCGGCTCCAGCGTCAGCAAGTCCCAAAGCTAACGCCTTACCGATTCCGCCGGCTCCTCCGGTTACTAAGGCTACTTTTCCACTCAAGTCGAAGGAATTATACATGTAACATCCCCCCTATTATGATTCTCGTGTTGCACCCGGTGAAGATTCGCCCCTGAAGCCTTCACCGGGTGCTATAGATGAGGAGGTTATTTTCTTGTCATAGTCAGGTTTTATTTCAGATCCTGGTCAATCCAGACATAGTGAATCCAACTTGGCTTGTAGCCAATCAATCCCTCACCATGATAGTTCTTCAGCCATGGTTGCCAGAAAGTATATAAATACTGGCCCACACCGGGTATATACCAGGCTTGCTCCAGCACATACGGCA
>CAZBAN010000048.1:4086-15309 GCA_964489895.1 uncultured Dehalococcoidales bacterium | reverse complement strand
AGGGGTGAGGTAACAAAGTACCAACCAATCTATAACAATACTCTGTATAATCCATACTTGACCTGAACAGTGAGATTTGCTATGCTTCCCGTGGTATGAAAAGCTGGGTAGCGGCGTTGGGGCTAACCGGGGTGGGTTTTTTCATAGCCGGATGCATAATAGGCGGTCTGCTGGGTGGTTTATGGCTTGATAATAAATTTAGTACCAAGCCTATTTTTTTAGTCGCAGGTCTGGTCCTGGGAATTGTATTTGCCTTTTTCGGTGTCTATAACATGGTTAAACCTATCATGGATAACATTCGAAAAGGAGGGGAAGATAGCTAGTGCCTAAAAAAGGTTGCCTTGGTTGTTCGTTCCCTTTAACAATCGGCATTCTCGTTATATTTCTCGCTCTTTTCATCATCGGCCTGATCAGCGGCGCTCTGGGACAGGCAATTTTCGGTGAAACATCAATCGGCCAAACAGTAGCCATAGAAAAACCGCACATCCAGCTACCAGCAGAAAACATCTTTCATATAGGTGGGTTTGCCGTCACCAATACCCTACTCACGTCCTGGATAAGTATTATCCTACTGGTCCTGCTATGCTGGGCGATTACCCACCGTATAAAAGTTATTCCTTCGAGGCTCCAGAGCCTGCTCGAGTCCGCCCTGGAGTGGATGCTGAATTTCTGTGTGGAGGTTGCCGGCGAGGAAAACGGACGGCGGTTCTTCCCGATAATAACCACCATTTTCCTCTTTGTCCTGATAAACGCCTGGATGAACCTGATACCGGGGTACGGCTCGATAATCGTCCACGATGCCCACGGTCACGCAGTACACCTTTTACGCGGTGCCAATACCGATATCAACTTGCCGCTCGCCCTGGCACTGGTATCTTTTGTTTTCGTTATTTACCACGGGGTGAGAGCTCTGGGGCACCACTTCTTTAAAGTATGGTTCAATTTCGGGCGGTTCTTCCAGGGACACAAAAAGTTGTTTACCGGCAAGGTTAAAGCCGGGTTCGGCGATATCGGCATGGGGGCTATCGATATTTTCGTCGGTTTCCTGGAACTGCTGAGCTATATATTCCGTAACGTAAGCTTTACTTTCCGTCTTTTCGGCAATATGACCGGCGGCGAGGTACTTATACTGATGATGATATTCCTCGTCCCCTGGGTATTAGCCATTCCATTTTACGGTCTCGAGTTGCTGGTGGGAACGATTCAGGCTCTCGTCTTTGCCGGACTTACCCTGGTATTTGCTACCGTCGCCATAGCGCCTCACGAGGCAGAGGAAGCATGAAAGACGGTTTATCATATAACTTTATATAATTGTCTACACATTACCAAGAGGAGGACTAAAAGAGAATGGATGCAGAAACGATCAAGTTGCTGGCAGCCGGGCTGGCTATGGGTCTTGGCGCGATAGGACCCGGAATCGGCGTCGGACTTGTAGCTTTCGGCGCACTACAGGCAATCGGACGCAACCCCGAGGCGCGGGGACCTATTATGACCAATATGATACTGGGCATCGCTATGGCTGAGGCTGTGGCTATTTATGCCCTGGTGGTGGCAGCAATCCTTATTTTTGTAGCCTAGACTGGCAGGCAGGAGGGTTATTTTGGAAGGACTCGGAATCAATGTACAGTTACTGGTGGCGCAGATTATCAACTTTCTAATCCTGCTGGGCCTGCTCTACCTGTTTGCCTACAAGCCTATTCTGAAGATGTTCGATGAACGAGCCAACAGGATTAAAGAGAGTATGGACATGACGGAATCCATCAAGGAAAAGGCAGCCAGCGCCGAGGAGGACGCTAAAAAGCGGCTGGAAGAGGCGGGCCGGGAGGGCCAGGAAGTGATAGCCAGGGCTATTAAAACCGGTGAAGAAATAAAGCAGAAAGCGGAAAAGGATGCCAAGCCAGAAGCCGAAGCTCTTGTATCCAGAGCACGCCAGGAAATCCAGCAGGAGCGGGATGAAGCTGTCGCAGAACTGCGGAAAGAATTTACGGACCTGACCATATCGGCAGCGGAAAAGGTTATTGAGAAGGAACTGGATAAAGAAGCGCACCGCAAACTCATCGATAAAGTACTCGACGAAAGCGAGACTCTGAGAAAAGGCTAGCCGGTTCCACTTTTGGAGACAAATATGTCCGATAACACATATGCCGTAGAGCATGCAAAGGAGATATTCAGGGATGCCCTTGAAAGAAACGAGCTGAACAAGTGGCAGTCCTACCTGAGAAAGCTGGTAAAGCTGACCAGGGATGTAACGCTTGTTGCACTGCTGGAAAACCCCAAGGTCAGCATCGATGATAAAGCTAAAGAATTATCCGAACGGCTCGGAGAGACGGAGCCCGAGCTAATAAGTCTGCTGTCCGAGCTTATTACCAGGGGCAGACTCGCACTGATAGAGGACATCTCCGAAGAATATCAGAGACTCGTTGACAATTACCGCGGTATCGAAGGAACGGAGACCGCGGAGATTACCACTGCCATTCCTCTTGATGACGATTACACTCTCAGCATAGCCAGACGTCTTACCAAAATGGTGGGTAAGACGGTAGTTGTAAACGCTAAAGTAGACCCGAACCTTGTAGGCGGCATTATTATAAAAATCGGCGATAAGGTTATAGACGGCAGTCTCCGGAGTAAATTAGCCGCCATAAAAAGAGAACTGGGCAGAGTGACAAAATAATAACAAGCCCTGAGGATGAGAAATCTCTCTGCGATGGGAGTGGAGGTAAGTTAAATGACATCAAAAGGTCAGGACATCGCTTCTATAATCAGGCAGCAAATCGAGCAATTCAGCATGTCGGTGACGATGGTAGATGTCGGCACCATAATCGAGGTCGGCGACGGTATCGCCAGGATTCGCGGTCTGAGTGCGGCTAAATACAGCGAGCTGCTGCAGTTCCCCAATGATATTATCGGCATCGCCATGAACCTGGAAGAAGACAGTGTATCTTCCGTTATACTCGGCGATTACAGCAGCCTGAAAGAAGGCGACGAAGTGCGGTCAACGGGTCGCATAGCCGAGGTGCCGGTAGGTGATGTCCTTGTCGGCCGGGTGGTCGACCCTCTGGGACGGTCTCTGGACGGTAAAGGTGAGGTGAAAACGGAAAAGACCCGTCCTATCGAACGTATCGCTCCCAACGTTGCCGTGCGCCAGTCCGTGAACACTCCGGTGCAGACCGGGATAAAAGCGATTGACAGTATGATTCCCATAGGTCGCGGCCAGCGAGAGCTGATTATCGGCGACCGTTCCACGGGAAAGACAGCTATAACCCTGGACACCATTATCAATCAGAAAGGCGGTGACTTAATTTGCATTTACGTAGCCATCGGTCAGAAGGCGTCAAGAGTGGCACGCGTCATCGCCACTTTAGAGGAACACGGTGCCATGGA
This sequence comes from uncultured Dehalococcoidales bacterium, assembly GCA_964489895.1. Lineage (GTDB taxonomy): Bacteria > Chloroflexota > Dehalococcoidia > Dehalococcoidales > UBA2162 > MGML01. The sequence continues at coordinate 11,925 of CAZBAN010000048.1, read as the reverse complement.
ACATACCACAATAGTGGCGGCAAACGCCTCTGATTCGGTTGCCCTGCAGTACCTCGCCCCTTATAGCGGCTGCGCTATCGGCGAAGAACTGATGGAGCAGGGTAAGGACTGCCTGGTTATATACGACGACCTGTCCAAGCATGCCTGGGCATACCGCCAGCTATCCCTTCTGCTCCGCCGCCCCCCCGGAAGGGAGGCATATCCCGGCGACGTCTTCTACCTGCACAGCCGCCTGCTCGAAAGGGCAGCCAAGCTGGACGACGCGCACGGCGGCGGTTCGCTTACCGCCCTGCCGATAATCGAAACCCAAGCAGGCGACATGTCAGCCTACATCCCGACCAACGTTATCTCCATCACCGACGGCCAGATTTACCTGGAAACGGACCTGTTTAACTCCGGGCAGAGACCGGCGGTAAACGTGGGGCTTTCGGTATCGCGTGTCGGCAGCAACGCCCAGACCCGGGCGATGAGGCGGGTAGCGGGAAGGCTGAGGTTAGAGCTTGCCCAGTACCGTGAGCTTGCCGCCTTTGCCCAGTTCGGCACTTCCGAGCTGGACCAGGCGACCAGAGAGCAGCTAGAGCGAGGGCAGCGGATTACCGAAGTTTTAAAGCAGGGGCAGTACACCCCGATGTCCATGGAGAAACAGGTCCTGATTATGTACGCCGCTATCAACGGCTACCTCGATGACGTTGCCGTAAACCAGCTGGCGGCATTTGAGACCGATTTCCACCGGTTCGTTGAGACGAATCATCCCGAGATAATCAGTATTATCACAAAAGAGCGGGATATCAGCGATACGACCGAGGAATCCATAAAAGCGGCGATTAACGAGTTTAAACAGGGGAGAGTATAGCACGGAGTGGGTTCAAAAGAAAAGCAGGTAGCTTATTGCGGTATTGTCTGTAATGAATGCCCTATATTCATTGTTACTGTAGGCGATGATAATGAAAAAAGAAAAGAGATGGCTCAAAGGTGGCAAAAAGAATCAGGCGTTAAAATCAGACCAGAAGATATCAACTGCGATGGTTGTCTTTCTGATACAGGTATTATTATAGAGTATGGTGTAAATTGTGAAATAAGAAAATGCGGAGAGGAAAAACAGGTTCGAAATTGCGCATATTGTGAGAATTATATCTGCGATAAATTGTACAAGTTTTACAAGAGAGCCCAGAAAGCTTCGATATATAAAGCTACTCTCGATGAAATAAAAGCAAGTCTAGGACGATAACACTGGAATAAAATGGCTAATATAAAGCTGATTCAGCGCAGAATACGGGGTGTCCAGAGCATATCGAAAATCACCCGGGCTATGGAAATGATAGCCACGTCAAAGATGAGACGCACCCAGGAACGAGGTCTTGCCGGCAGACCTTATTCGGAGAAAATCACCCAGGTGATATCCACCCTTGCCGCTATCTCCAGTGGAGAGGCACTGCATCCTTTACTCCAGCGGCGGGAAATAAATAAAATAGCCATCGTGCATATCACACCCGACCGCGGACTGTGCGGAGGTCTTGTTGCCAACGTCAACCGCCAGGCGGGTCGTTTCATCCAGGAGCAGGGAGGACAGACTTCTCTTGTCTGCGTCGGTCGGAAGGGTCTGGACTTTATGAGACGAGTCCGGCGCGAGATAAAAGCCGAGTTTACCTGGATGGGGGACAATCCGAGTTACCTGGACACCCTGCCCATATCCCGTATTATTATCGACGAATACACGAACAGTGAAATAGACGCCGCCTACCTGTCCTATACCCGTTTCGTCTCGACGATGGTGCAGAGACCAGTGATAGAGTCCATACTGCCGGTACAGCCGGCAGAGATAACCGGTCCTCAGAATGTGGACTACATATTCGAACCAGACCCGGGAGCGGTCCTTGACCAGCTTCTTCCGCGGTTTGTGGAGATGCAGATATATCACGCCATTCTGGAGGCTATTGCCAGCGAGCAATCTGCCAGAATGGTGGCAATGCGGAATGCGACGGAGAATGCCGTGGAGCTGACCGATGAGTTGACCCTGCTATACAATAAAGCCCGCCAGGAATCCATTACCAAGGAGCTCCTTGATATTACGGGTGGAGTTGAGGCTTTGTCCAAGTAATATTGTTTACCGGTGAGTGTCGCCGGTTGAACGGAATCAGCGAGGTGTAAAGTGGCAAAAGGTAAAGTGGTACAGGTAATCGGGACGGTAGTCGATGTGGAGTTTCCGCCTGATGAAATGCCGCAGCTCTTTAATGCTATTGAAATTGATACTCCTGACGGCAAGACCGTCCTCGAAGTACAGGAACACGTAGGTAACAACTGGGTACGATGCCTGTCACTGTCACCCACGGAGGGACTTGAGCGGGGTCTCGAGGCTGTTGATACCGGAGCGTCAATCAGCGTGCCTGTGGGCAGAAGCACGCTGGGCAGGCTGTTCAATGTCCTCGGTGAGCCTCTGGATGAGATAGGCGAAGTAAAGTCAGAAGAAAAATGGGCTATCCACCGGACGCCGCCGGCAATCGAGGAGCAGGAAACTACCACGGAGATAATGGAGACGGGGCTCAAGGTTATCGACCTTATAGCCCCTTTTACCAAGGGAGGCAAGGTAGGCGCCTACGGAGGCGCCGGCGTCGGCAAAACGGTCATCATCATGGAACTCATACGCAATATCGCAACCGAGCACGGCGGTTTCTCGGTCTTCGCCGGTATCGGCGAAAGGTCCCGTGAAGGAAACGACCTGTGGAACGAGATGAAAGAGTCGGGCGTTATCGATAAGACAGTGCTTGTCTTCGGCCAGATGAACGAACCGCCGGCTGTCCGACTGCGGATAGGACTTACCGGTCTGACCATGGCGGAGTACTTCCGGGACATCGAAGGACAGGACGTCCTGCTGTTTATCGATAACATCTACCGCTATACGCTGGCAGGCATGGAAGTCTCAGCCCTGCTGGGACGGATGCCTTCAGCGGTGGGATACCAGCCCACCCTGGCTACCGAGGTGGGCGAGCTGGAGGAAAGAATCACCTCTACCAAGAAAGGTTCCATAACTTCGTTTCAGGCTATCTACGTCCCGGCGGATGACTATACAGACCCGGGCGTAGCCACCACCTTCGGTCACCTCGACGGTGTCGTTGCTCTGGACAGGTCTATCATGGAACAGGGCCTGTATCCTGCGGTCGACCCGTTAGCATCGACCTCCAGGATACTCGACCCCAATATAGTCGGGGAGGAGCATCACTGGGTAGCCCGCGAGGTCCAGCGGGTACTGCAGCGTTACAAAGACCTTCAGGACGTCATCGCAATTCTCGGTATCGAAGAACTGAGCGACGAGGACAAAATCAACGTTGCCCGCGCCCGCAAGATACAGAGATTCCTGTCCCAGCCGATGTTCGTCGCCGAGGTATTTACCGGCAGACCCGGGAAATACGTGCCGATACAGGAAACGGTACGCGGTTTCAAGGAAATACTCGAAGGTAAGCATGACGAACTGCCGGAACAGGCTTTCTACATGGTAGGTCCCATAGAGGAAGCGGTGGAACAGTCAAAGACAATGGGGAGCGAGCTGTAATGTCACCCGTCAAGCTTGATATCGTAACGGCGGAACGGCTGGTCTACTCCGAGGAAGTGGACCTGGTCCTCGCTCCGGGTATCGAGGGTCAGCTCGGTGTATTGCCGCACCATACTTCCCTGATGACCACGCTGGAAGCGGGGGAGATGTTGGTACGGAAAGGCGACGAGGAATTTTCGCTGGCTATCTCCGGCGGCTTTATCGAGGTAAGACCGGACAGGATAATCGTTCTGGCTGATTCCGCCGAAAGGGATGATGAAATCGATTTAGCCAGGGCGGAAGAAGCAAGACGCCGCGCTCAAGAAAGGATAGAACAGCCCACGACCGGCATGGACATGGCGCGGGCTGAGGCGGCTTTACGCCGCTCTCTGGCGCGTCTGAAAGTAGCTGAGAAGAGAAGAAGGCGAAGGCAGGAGGGTCCCCGGATATAAACGGTTACCCCACCTTCAGCCGCACCTTTACACCCCGGGAAGACAGAATCGTGCCGATAACGATAAATCCCGGTTCCGGAATTTTCATCAGATAACCTGAAGATACTGCGTGTTATTCTATGGCATAGAGATTGCCATCATGGGAGCCTACGTAAACGACTCCATCAACGACAGCCGGCGATGAAGTAATTGAGTCACCGGTAGCATATTCCCACAGCTCCTTGCCGGTGCTGGCATCGACTGCGTAAAGGTTCCCGTCATCACTACCGACGTACAGGACCGAACCCGACAGAGCCGGGGAAGACTGCACATTACCACCCGTGTTAAAGACCCAGAGTATACTTTTGGTATTGGCATCCACGGCAATAAGCCTGGTATTGGAGCCAAGGTAAATGGTATTTCCATCAATAATCGGTGAGGAAGCGTATTGTATGTACAGGTTGAGCGACCAGATAAAGCCAGACTGAAGCGGTGGTTTCGGCAGCCATGACATCATCGCCCATAATTGTGCCCAGAAAGGTCTGATGTCGTGCTCCCAGAGCCAGGTCCTTGCCCTGCCATCAATAGCGGTCAACACACCGCCAGAGGTGGCGAAATATACCGTTCCGTTACTGCTCACCGCCGGAGAGGTATAGACCGCAGTATATGTCTTATACCGGAGCCGACGCTGCCCGTCAATGGTACTCAGAGCGTAAGAATAACCGTGCCCGCTGCCGATATAGACGATTCCTTTGTAAACGGCGGGGGATGATACTGCCGGACTGTCTGTGTCAAATCTCCACAGCTCCGCACCATCAGTCGCATCCAGAGCGTAGAGATAATAATCATCGGAACCGAAATAGACCACGCCGCCGGCTACCGCCGGTGAAGACCGAACCGGGTATTTGGTCTTGAAGCTCCAGATTTTTTCACCGCTGTCCGAGTCCAGCGCGTATAAATATCCGTCATTCGAACCGACGTAAACCACGCCACCCGAAACTGCCGGTGAGGACTCCACCCAGCTACCGGCTTTGAAATTCCATTTTTCTTCTCCGGTTTCCGCATCCAGGGCATAGAGGTGATAGTCCTGCGAACCGAAGTAGACGGTACCATTAACCACGGTCGGCGAAGAATGGACGGGGGCACCCGTGGAAAATACCCATTTCAGTTTGCCTTCAGGTACATCCGCCACATCGCCCGTACTGCCGGTACGAGTCAGGTCATGGCGGAACATGGTCCATTCGCCGGGAGGAGGATTGGAGTTTATGTCCTGGGAAGGACTGATAATGTAATCGGTATGGTACATGAAAATGAGAATAATAGAAAATATGAAAGCGAGTGATACAAGGCTGATAACCCCAAGTTTAATTCTTTTTCTGCGTTTCAGGTAGTTTTCGCGGCGTTTTGCCACTTCTTCCAGTTCTTCATCTGTCAGCGGTTCGTCCTGGTTAAGTACTGCTCCCCAGCAATGCTGACAGAACTGTACCCCTAAAGGATTTTTTTTATTGCAAACGGGACATATAATCCAGCGTTCTGGTTCAGGAGCAGAATCCATACGTTATCTCCAGATATTCATCGCATGATTGTAACAAGTCCGGTTGTTATAGGCGAGTGAATGCCAGCTCTGCGAAATGAGGTACAGGAGGTTTATTCGTCCGGGAGGCATAGTTAACCCTTTACAGGAATAATTATATCATTTTATAACCTTCCAGGGCTACTCTATGGCGTAAAGATTGCCATCAAGGGAGCCTACGTAAACGACTCCATCAACTACAGCCGGCGATGAAGTAATTGAGTCTCCGGTAGCATATTCCCACAGCTTCTCGCCGGTTCCGGCATCGACTGCGTAAAGGTTCCCGTCCTCGCTGCCCACGTACAGAATCGAGCCCGCCAGCGCCGGTGAAGACCGCACCAGCCCGCCTGTTTTGAATGCCCAGAGTATTTCCTGGGTGTTTGTATCTACGGCAAGCAGCCTGTTTCCGCAGCCTATGTAAATCGTATCCCCGTCCAGAAGCGGTGAAGACACTTGCGCATCACCCAGCCATAACTTCCAGATATACCCGGACTGGGGCGGAGGTTCCGGAATTGGGATACCCATTATCCATAGCTGCATCCACCAGGGCCTGATTTCGTGTTCGCGCCATACGGTCCTTGCCAGACCATCGACGGCGGACAGACTGCCGGTTGTGGTAACAAAATAGACTGTCCCGTTATCACTTACCACCGGAGAAGCATATACCGCATAATGAGTCTTATAACGAAGTCGGCGCTGTCCGTTGGCGGAATTCAGAGCGTAAGAATAACCATGCCCGCTGCCGATGTAGACGATACCGTTATAAACAGCCGGCGAAGATATAGCCGGGCTATCGGTATCATATTTCCACAGCTCTCTGCCATCCGTAACATCCAGAGCGTAGAAATAATAATCATCGGAACCGAAATAGACCACGCCGTCGGCTACCGCCGGTGATGACATTACCGGATACTTGGTCTTGAAATCCCAGATTTTTTCTCCGCTATCCGAGTCCAGCGCGTATAATTTTCCATCATTCGAGCCGACATAAACCACGCCATCCGTAACTGCCGGTGAGGACTCCACCCAGCTGCCGGCTTTGAACTTCCAGTTTTCTTCTCCGGTTTCCGCATCCAGGGCATAGAGGTGATAGTCCTGCGAACCGAAGTAGACGGTACCATTAACCACGGTCGGCGAAGAATGGACGGGTGCACCCGTGGAAAATACCCACTTTAACTTCCCTTCGGGAATATCTGTCACCTGTCCGGCACTGCCGGTACGGGTAAGACTACGCCGGAACATTGACCATTCGCCGGGAAGGGAATCCGAGCTTACTTCTTGAGGGGGTTTATATATGGTGTCAGAGCAATAGAATAAACCAAGAAAGATTGCGCCTATTGTTGCCAGCAAGACAAAGCCGGTGACTGCCAGGTTAAATTTCTTTTTACGCTTGAGGTAAATCTCCTGGTGTCTATTTAGTTCCTCCAGCTCCTCGTTCGTGAGCGGGTTATCCTGATTTATTGCAGCTCCCCAGCAGTATTCACAAAATTTCGTTCCCGCAGGGTTAGCTTTTTTACATACCGGACATATAACCCAACGCTGCGGTTCAGGCTGAGAAGCCATTAACTATATCCACCCCTTCATAAAAGTATCCCGGAGCCTCTATCTGTTGCCCCGGGCACACATCCACTCTTCCTGACTGAAGAGGAATCATTTTTCACAGCTCTGACTGGTTTTAGAAACAAATACTGACTGTCTAGAGAAGATACTAGGTGATTTCCAGAGTAGCTCTGGTGCCTGCTTTGGCTGCCTTTACCCTGACCAGTGTGCGCATCGCTTCAGCTATCCTGCCTTGTTTACCAATAACTCTACCTTTATCATCATCGGCGACCTGGAGTTTAAGGGTAATACCCTGCTCGTTCTCCTCTTCCGTTACTATCACCTCATCGGGAGCGTTGACGATTGATTTGGCAATATACTCTACTAGCTCTTTCATGATTTCTCCTTGATAGTTTTGAACTTATCTAAAATTCCAGTTTTCGATAACAATCTGCTGACAGTATTTGTCGGCTGTGCCCCTTGATTGAGCCAGTTCAGTGCTTCTTCCTCATTGATTACAATCTCTTCCGGGTCCGTCAGTGGATTATAGTGTCCGATAATGCTGACAAATGCTCCGTCACGCGGCGCCCGTGAATCAGCCACCACCAGCCGATAACTCGGCTGGTTTTTTGCTCCCACTCTTCTCAATCTTATCTTAACCATTTTCGTACTAGGCTATTATGCGCCATAAGTAACCGTCTGTCAATAGCAGCTACGTATTGTAAAAAGATAACATAATAGCTATAATCGGACTATGAAGGTAAACAGCT
>CAZBAN010000048.1:0-3986 GCA_964489895.1 uncultured Dehalococcoidales bacterium | reverse complement strand
CGTATTGTAAAAAGATAACATAATAGCTATAATCGGACTATGAAGGTAAACAGCTTGCACGGCTGGAATCTCAGCGCTAAACAGGCGATAGAGACACAGAAACAACTGGCGGCAGGCGTCTCCAGGAACAATGAGCTGGTCGAGGTACATCACGTAGCCGGCGTGGATATGTCTGTGGATAGAGCGAGTAATTCAGCTACAGCCAGCGCAGTCCTGTTAAATTATCCAGGACTGGAGGTTATTGAAACGGAATCAGCGCACGGCGCCCTCGATTTCCCTTACATTCCCGGTCTATTATCATTCAGGGAACTACCGCTTACGCTGGCTGCCTGTGAGAAGCTTAGCATCACACCCGACCTTATCATCGTTGACGGCCAGGGAATAGCTCATCCCAGGCGTATCGGGCTTGCCTCACATCTCGGTCTCTTTCTGGATACACCGACGATCGGCTGCGCAAAGTCGCTACTCTGCGGCAATCATGAAGAACCGGGCGCTGAACCGGGCAGCTTTGCCAGGATAACAGACAGGGGAGAGACCATAGGAGCGGTACTCCGTACCAGGCACGGAGTGAAACCCGTTTATGTCTCCATAGGTCACAAGACCGACCTGGAAAATGCTTTATACTGGGTGATGATGTGCTGTAGGGGATACCGCCTGCCGGAGCCTACCCGCCTTGCCCATCAGGCAGCGGGAGGAAACTTGAAGCCCCGTAAACCAGCATCTGCAGCCTCTATTAGTTATAGTAGTCCAAGATTGTTTTAATATTATTAATCGATGTAGGAGCGTTAACTGGTGCAGGAACTGAGAGATAAGCTGAAGGACTTGCAGACGAGAATTTCAATGGCTCTGGTGCATCTTTGATATCGCGGCTAAAGAAAAGGAGATTACCAGGTTAGAAAAGCAGTCAGCGAAGCCGGACTTCTGGGTGGACCAGGCCAAGGCGAAGAGGGTTATGCGACGGCTAGCCGAGTATAACAGGGTTACCGAGAAGTGGCGAGGTCTGGAGAAAAAGGTGAGTGACATCAGCGAAATGGCTTCGCTGGCAGAAGAAGACACGTCCTTCCGAGAAGAGTTTGAATCAGAAATTGATACGGTGGCTTCGCACCTGGACGCCCTAGAACTGGAGATGGCTTTCAGCGGCGAGTACGATGACAGAAACGCCATCCTGGCTATCCACGCCGGCGCCGGAGGTACTGAATCTCAGGACTGGGCGGATATGCTGCTCAGGATGTACCTGCGCTGGGCAGAGCGCCGCGGCTATAAAACTGAAATTCTCGATACTTCACCGGGAGACGAGGCGGGAATAAAGAGCGCCACCATTGAAATCACCGGTGATTACGCTTTCGGCTACCTGAAATCAGAGCACGGTGTCCACCGTCTGGTACGCCTTTCACCCTTCGACGCCGACCATGCCAGGCATACTTCTTTCGTTTTGATAGAGGTGCTGCCCGAAGCCGAGACCGGGGTCGATGTCAATATAGAGCCGGAAGACCTGAAGGTTGATACTTTCAAGTCCAGCGGACCTGGCGGGCAGCATATGCAGAAAACGAGCAGCGCGGTGAGGTTGACCCATCTGCCGACAGGGCTTGTTGTTACCTGCCAGAGTGAGCGTTCCCAGCACCAGAACAAAGATATAGCTCTTACAATCCTGCAGTCGCGTCTTCTCAACCTTGAACTTGCCAGGAGAGCCGAGGAAAGGACAAAGCTCAAGGGAGAGCGCGTGTCAGCCGGGTGGGGCAACCAGATAAGGAGCTATGTTCTCCATCCCTATAAAATGGTAAAGGACCACAGGACAGATTACCAGACCTCAAATACGGACGCGGTACTCGATGGACAACTGGACGACTTCATTACGGCTTATCTCCGCTCCAGTGCAGGTAAAGAATTATGATAAAGAAAATTCTGGTATCAATCGTCTCAGCCGTTCTCATATCATCTGTTTTCGCCGCCCCCGTGCTTGCCCGGCCGGAGGGCGGACTGACCGTACTTGAGAACTCGGCTGAAGCAGAGTTTCCCCAGAGTATCAATTTCACACTGACAGCCGAGAGCAGCGTGGATATCACGGACATCCGCCTGCACTATACGGTTGACCATGAAAGTTTCGCCCGGGTAACGAGCGAAGTCTATATCGAGTTCACACCATATACCTTCGTCAATATCGAGGGAGACCTGGATATGAGAAAAACCGGCGGCTTGCCTCCTGGTACTGTCATAAAATACTGGTGGACACTGGAGGACAGTGACGGTAATAGAACCGAGACCGTACCCGTTGATGTCCTGTTCGACGACCCCCGCCATGACTGGCAGGTATTATCTGAGGGACAGATAACCATGTACTGGTACGAAGGAGACCGGTCTTTCGCCGACGCGCTGATGTCAGCCGCCCAGGATGGTCTGGAACTGCTTCACAGAAATATAGGAGTCCACCTCAGTAACCCCATCGAGATTTACATTTACGCAAATTCGCGTGACCTGCAGAACGCCATGATTTTCCCTCAGGAATGGACCGGAGGAGTGGCTTATCCGGGTTACAGCACCATAGCCATCGGTATAGATCCCGGTTACCTTTCCTGGGGAATGAGGTCGATTGTCCATGAACTGACACACCTCGTCGTTCACCAGATGACTGACAATCCGTACCTGGACTTACCTGTCTGGCTCGATGAAGGACTTGCCATGTATATGGAAGGTCCTCTCGAAGACTCATTTGTGTACTACCTCGGCAAAGCGATAGAAAATGATGCATTGATTTCAGTAAAAAGCCTGGCAAGCCCCTTCTCGGCTTATGCCGATTTGTCCTATCTCTCATATGCTCAGAGTTACAGCCTGGTACATTATCTCATCTCCAGCTACGGTCAGGAAAAAATGCTTGAACTACTTACCGTATTCAGCCAGGGAAGCGGCTATGACGATGCTTTTGAGAAGGTCTATGGCTTCGACATTGAAGGTCTTGATAAAAAGTGGAATGACTATATCGATAATCCGCCGGAGCAGGAGCCCAAAGCACCGGCGGTCGAAGCGACATCCGGTCTTAGCGGAGCGTTTCACCAGCAAACAGGGAGGTCGTAATGGGAAAGAAATCTTTCACTATCCACGATTTACCCGTTAACGAGCGCCCCAGAGAAAGGCTGCAGAAATACGGAGCCGAAGCACTATCCGCGCAGGAAATTCTTGCTCTGATAATGGGACGCGGTATCGCCGGTGAATCGGTAACGGTAACGGCACAGAGGCTGTTAAGTCAATTCGGCAGCCTCAAAGGCATAGCCGCTGCCTCCATAGAAGAGCTGTCACAGGTAAAGGGAATCGGTTCCGCCAAGGCGTCTCAGATTAAGGCTGCCTGTGAGCTGGCTAACCGACTGGACAGCTACCCGGAGTCAGATAAACAACCAGTAGTCAAAACACCTGAAGATGTTGTAAGCTTGGTAGGAGGAAGGCTTAAAGACAAAAAGAAGGAGCATTTTCTGGTGCTGTTACTGGATACCAGAGGTCGGTTGATAAGACAATCGGAGATTTCCGTGGGCAGTCTGGACAGTAGCATTGTCCACCCGAGGGAAGTCTTTAAAGAAGCGATATCAGCCAGCGCCGCCTCCGTTATCTTTGTCCATAATCATCCCTCCGGCGAGCCTGAACCCTCAGAAGATGACGTAAAACTCACCGAGAGACTGGTACAGGCGGGAGAAGTGATGGGCATAGAAGTCCTTGACCATGTGATAGTGGGCAGTAATAGCAGATATCAAAGCCTGAAAAGGGAAGGATTATTTTAACGTGGTTAGATGTCCCAACTGCGGCCAGGAGACCAGCGGTAATACCTGCGAGTGGTGCAATTACCCGATAATAAGGCGTGTCCCGAAAAGACGGATAACCTCAGAATCCAGGAAGGCGATAGAGGCTGAAAAACGGGCCGCAAAACAGGCGAGGGAAGAACTGGCGATAGCAGCCCGTGAGAAAGCCAGGCAGGTAGCTGAAGAGGCCAGGAAAGCCAGAGA
>CAZBAN010000047.1:5394-15860 GCA_964489895.1 uncultured Dehalococcoidales bacterium | reverse complement strand
CCAAATACAAACAGAATCCCCAACTAGACCTATCCACATAACTATGTCAATAGTGATATAATCCAGTTAGGGGGTATGACATGTTAAAATTTCGCCCCCTAATATGGATTATCTTTTTAGCAGGATTGGTAGTCTTAATGTCAAATATCTCGTGGGTGGATATAGCTTCCTTCGTTATACTAGCGATTGGGAGTATTGTTGCAATCTTGAAGTATGGCTGGCCATACTGCAAACGATGGAAGATAAATCGTATCTATTCAGTTTCTTTTACTGAAGACTTTGGGTCATCGGCAGTAAGCAAATCTAAAACTATTGTAAAGGGTGAACAAGAAGTATTTGTTCGGATAAAAGCACATTCGCCGCAATATATATCAAGAGCCCGTTTCCACTTTAACAGGGCAGATAGGAGAGATGAAGGTGGTACGACAAGTACGGATATAATAACCTTTAGGCATATTTCAGCAAGTGATACCAAGTGCCTACCCCATTTAAGCAGTTTAGTGCCAGACAGGGAACACTATCTTAAAGGCTCATCCTTTGCCGAAGCTAATTTCCAACCCAAAAGGCTTCTAGAAAAAAGTGAGGAATTTGAGTTTTGCTTTACCATTGAGGCAAAACAAACTTGGCAGGGTTGTCTTTTCATGGATACTGTTGACGAAACAGGCAAACAAATACCTAAAAGCCTGAAGATTGCTATTGAGTAGTGCTTATTAGGTTTTTATACTCTAAATTATCAGACTCAATAAGTTTACGGAGGGTATCACGGAATAGAAAAGGGTTGTTGCGGTTGTTGAACAGCCATTCCAATTCATCAAGATAAGCATAAAGATGTGTAGTAGAGACTTTATGATAAGAATCGAAATGTTAGTTCAGTGTTTGACAACCAGTTTTTTTACTGCCTGACCGAGACCGTCCAGGGTTAAAGGGTACATGGGGAAGAGTTTGCCGATTGCCCTTACGGTAGGGTGAACCCAGTAACGCTGCTCGTCCGGGTTAAGCCAGACACGGTGGGAGAAGTGGTCGGAGAACCGCTTTAGCCAGACTATACCCGGCTGCTCGTTGCGCTCGTAATAGTCGATGGCGCCGAATTTCTCCGTAATCTCCCATGTTCCCATCCTGGCATCTCCCACAATCACCAGCTTGGAGTCCGGCTCCGTGACTTCCAGGACATGGGCGGTGCTGACCGCGTCAACCCTCTCCGCGTTTTTATACAGGTTATCGTAGATGCAGTTATGGAAGTAGTAGTACTGAAAGTCCCTGAAGTGGGTGCTTGAGTGCGCCGCTGAAAAGAGCAGGCTGCATGTCTCGGCGAACGGGTCCATCGAGCCGCCCACGTCCATAAGCAGGAGCACTTTAACGGCGTTTTTACGGCTCCGCCGCCAGACCAGCTCGATATCGCCGAGGTTTTTGGCGGTAGCATAAATGGTATCATCGAGGTCGAGTTCGTCTTCAGGACCTGTCCGCGTAAGCTGCCTCAGCCCTCTCAGAGCAATTTTTATCTGGCGCACATCGAGCGTGAGGTCGTTACGGTAGTTGCGGAACCTTCTTTCCCCGGCAATCTGTACGGCGTGCCTGCCCCCGGATTCTCCCCCGATTCTGATACCGGACGGGTGTTTACCCGAGTGACCGAAAGGAGAAGTGCCTCCCCTTCCTATCCATTTATTGCCCCCGTCATGCTGTTCCGTCTGTTCCTGCATCCTCTTTTCAAGCTCTCTAAACAGCTCCTCGAATCCCATTTCTTCAAAGTCCGCCTGTCCTTCCTGAAGGAAACGCAGTTCGTTGAGCGGGTCTTTGAGCCATGCCAGTATCTTATCTTCAATCTCGGTGGAGCCTTCGAGTCCGGAAAAACTCTCCTGGAATGCAACGTCGTAGTGGTCGAAATAAGCCTCACTTTTGACCAGTATCGCCCTTGCCAGGTAGTAGAACTCATCCAGGTTTTTGATGTAACCCTTATCGAGCGCCTCCATCAGGGTCATCCACTCGGTAATGGAGACCGGCACCCTTCTCTTTCTCAGGGTATAGAAAAAGTTGGTAAACATACTTATATTCGCTTGAGTATATTGTTGCTGGCAACCTTTGTCAGGTAGCTGCTGACGAAGTGCTCGTAGTCGGTTTCCTTTTTCAGCAGGGTACCGGCAAACGGGATTTCCTTCGAGATGTTTTTATCGGGCACGTTGCCGATAATCAGGGCGCGAATCCAGTCGATGAGTTCGCTGGTGGAGGGTTTTTTCCTGAACTCCTCGACCTCTCTGAGCGAGTAAAAGACGTTCAGGGCTTCCCGCAGGAGGTTGTCCCTTATATCGGGGAAGTGCACTCGGACGATTTCCTCCATCAGTTCTGGATTGGGGAACTCGATATAGTGGAATATGCACCGCCTTAAAAAGGCGTCCGGAAGCTCTTTTTCGGCGTTGCTGGTGATAACGGTAATCGGCCTGTGGATGGCGGCGACGGTCTCGTTTGTCTCCGGGATATGGAAACTCATTTCATCCAGTTCGTTGAGGAGGTCGTTGGGGAACTCGATATCAGCCTTGTCTACCTCATCGATGAGAAGCACGACCTGCTCGGGCGAGGAAAATGCCTGTCCCAGCTTCCCCCTCTTGATGTACTGCTTGATATCCGAGATGTCTTTATCGCCGAACCGGCTGTCATTAAGCCTCTGCACGGTATCGTACAGGTATAAACCTTCCTGGGCTTTGGTGGTGGACTTGATGTTCCAGGTAATCAGCTTCTTGCCGAGTCCGCTGGCGATGCTGTGTGCCAGCAATGTTTTGCCCGTGCCCGGTTCTCCCCGGATAAGCAATGGTCTTCCCAGGGCTATGGATACGTTAACCGCATTCCTTAAAGGTTCGGAAGTAACGTAGTCAGCCGAGCCTTTGAACTGGTCGAAACCGTCATTATTCAACAGTCATTTACCTCCTGAAAAAGCTTCGCCGGACCTGTCCTGGGCGGACCTGACCGGCAAACGAAATCATCTGAAAATAGAACGGCGCACAACTCAAATTATACAGGGAACAGAGGGCGAGAATCAAACGTATCCTGTTCGCCCTCTGTTCGTATATGTCTGAAGTTACATTAGCCGATGAATATCTCGACACTGGCAGGGCTTGCCATTTGATTGAGGTCGCTGGTGAAGGCTGTCCAGTTGAAATCAGTACGACGTTTGTACTGGTAGTTCAGGCTCACCTTGTCTTCCAGCACCGACATTGTTTCCAGCCTCAAGCCGCTGAGTCTCTCCTTGAGGAAGGCGGTCAGCCTGGTTTCAAGCTCGGGGAAAGAAGCCTGGTCCAAGGAAATCATTAAGTTGCCCCGCCCGAACAGAGTAAACCGGTTGCGGGTCAGCCACTGGATGATAAGCACGATGAATACCAGGAGGAACAGAATACCTGTCGCCAGGTAGTTGCTGGTTGCCGCTCCGATGGAGGAAGCTATCAGCAACAGGAGAAAACCTATTTCCGCCGGGTCTTTTATCGGTGTCCGGAAACGGACGAAGGACAGCGCACCCAGTAGGCCGAGAGAGAGGGGAATGGAGACCTGGATACCGAGGAACAGAGCTGTGATTGCCGGACCTCCGAGAAGGAAGGTTCGGTGTACCCCGGCGCCGATGTACCTTGACCCGTAAAAAAACTGGTACATCAGGTAGGTGACTATTGAAGCTATCAGAGAGAACCCGATAGCAACGATGATTTCCCAGACAGTCAGGGGTGATTGCAGCTCGCCGATGTAAGTTACGAATTCATTCCACACAGTGTTATACCTCCGTTCTAAGAGTCTAGTATTCTACCTGGGGGCGATAGCCTGGCTACAGTGCCTAGGTCAGTCATATGTGATTCGATACAGCTACCGTATTTTGAGAACCTGGTCCAATCCGTATCGAGTATTCTCATCCGTCTGAGGGTTAGCGGCAGTTCTATTGATGCTCCTTTGACTTCGATGATTCCTCCGGGTAAACGCAGTTCTCGCTCGCGGTGACCCAGTTCCGGGGCTACCATCGAAGAGCGAACATGATAGTCAAGGGATACCCGTGTCCCGGTAAGCATCTCGTTAAAACGATAGCGGTGATAGGTTATTTTTATTATCGGTCTCAGAGGCAGCTCGGGGTAGTGTCCGAATTCTGCCAGGGTTTCCATGAGCTCTGTTCTGGAGATAATTCCTCTGCCAAGACGGGACAGCTCAAGCTCTTTTACCGGCGCTATCAGTCTTTTACGCTGTTTGCTGCTGGCAAAGCCTTCACGCATTTTCAGTTCTATAAACACAGGGGCAGTGTCTCCCTGAATATCGTCCTCGTCGTACCATCGGATGCGTACCTTGTCTTTCTTAAAGTCTCCGGAAGCCGACCTGATATATTGCTCCAGGTCTGCGGTATCGAAATAGAGGCTGCTGACCAGACTCTCCGGGTATTCACTGTCCGGACGGCATACCTGCCTCAAAAAGGTATAGGCGAAGTGGATGTTCTTCGGCAGTATATAGAACTTCCGCTCGAACCTCTTAACGGGAGGAGTCCTGACGGCTTCTTTTTCACTCTCTGGCTTACTGGCTGTCTCTATTCTTCTTACCTCCTGTTTCCTCACTGTGTATAATCGAACTGAAAACCTCCGGTGCGGATATCTTCGGTAAAACTCTACCAATGCCTGGAATGGCGAGAACGCTAAGCCCCGGCAAGCTGCTTCCTGTCAAGATTCTCATGTTTGTCATGCTGTTGGTGCCGTCGGGTAAAACTCTACGCTTGACTTACCCGGTTCGCTGAATATACAGCAAACAGTATAGCATAATTTATAACGAGGTGAAATTGTTTGTGATTTTTTATTTTCTTTGTATAATTTGCCGTCTGCAGTCAGGTATTTCAGTCATTTTCCGGACTTCCTTAGCCCGCCCAGTAACTGGTGGATGAATCTCAATAAGCCGTTTGCTTGTTCTGCTTTCCTGTCTTCAATACTCATTTCGCCATAACGGACGTTAACATACAGGTCTGTTAGTTCATCCATCTGGTTGGTGCCTTCTGGTATAGCCTGTACCAGCCTTCCGGAGTATTCATACGGCGTTTCGTAACTCCTGTGGGGCATCCCGTGAATGGAAGCGTCCCAGAGAAGGTGCCGGTACATCTCACGTACATCTTTAATATTCTGGATGTCTTCCGTCATATGGCTCACTGGCGTTACCCGTGCTTTCAGTAATTTCCCGAATCTGGGCTTCCAGCGTGCGAACAGGGAATAGAAAAACTGAAACAGGTCCTCGAGGAAGCCGGGCCAGCTCCACAGTGACTCGCTGATTTCTTCTACCTGTATTTCCTCTCTTGGGAACCGCAAACGGGAGATTGCTTTTTTAAGCAGGAAGATAGCGACTATGACGATGATGGCAAAGGTTACCCACTTTATTATCATCACGATGTCCACGCCGACCGCTTCGTGCAATGCGTTTTCCAGCTCACCCGTTTCGAAAAGTGCAGGTGTTTCGAAAGGCTCCGCTACTTGCCCGCCTCTTATCAGGCTGATTAACCATTGCACTACGTATATCAGTCCTGCGACGACGTATTCCAGCGGGATAAAAAGGTAGTAAATAGCCTTGCTCAGCCATCCAAAGGCGGTGCCTAACACCTGCCCTATCGTCGTGGCGAAATCCGGAGAAAAGACGCTGGCTATCCCGCCGCCCACAACGACGATACCTCCGACTATACCGAAAAGTATGATTACCCAGCGGCGATTCGAGGGCGGTGCCGCTTTCTCGCGCAGCATCCTCTGCCGGATAGCCAGGAGATTTCCCAGGGCGAGGGCTATAAGACCGAAGAAGAAGTAACCAGCCACGGGCAGCCCGATTGAGGAGGTAAGGCTCCTGATAGAGCCGGTTCCCATACTTGTCGTCCATATAATCATCAGCAGAATCAGGGCGACAGACCCGAAGAGGAAGGAACGGTAAACATCGTTGAAGAAAAGGTTCGAGTATCCAAGCCTTATCCCCCTCCAGCTCAGGTAAACCGAGACGCCAAGCGCAACGATAATGGGCTGGAAGTGGACGAAACTATCGTGAATGAGCCGCCCGAAATAAACGAACCACTGACCGCTTAAAAAGGTAATACCGGCATTATATTCAATGCCCACTATTATCAGTATATTAAGGAGTATCAGAAACAGTTTTACCCATATCAGTGATTTCTTTTGAGCGGTCGGGAACCTGGAAATGATAAAAGGTATAACGACAAGAAAGACGAGTGAAAGCAGGCTAAAGGGAGTTCGGTCCCAGTGGAATGACGGCATTTCCCTACCCCAGACGAGCCAGGCATAAACCCAGAATACCTCCATAAGGATAACCGCCAGAGGTGATAAAACTGCGGTTGTCCAGTCTATACTGAGTGTCTTCTTTATAATTGCTGGCAACTCATACTCCTGATATCGGAAGCGTCTCAATGTCCTGCCAGGGTATGTCTTCCGGGATATGGTATACCGTCAGGCTGTCTTCGGACACGGCGGTTTTGGTGCCTCCCACCAGTATTAGAACAACCCTGCGGCCGATTCTTTTCATGTTATAGAGAGTTGATAAAAGGGCATCTGTCGGCGTGGCGGTTATTACCACGACGGTGCTTCCCCAGGGCAGGTTCCGGCTTTCATTCTGTACCAGTTTGTCTATGGACATCGTCTCGAAAGGGGTAACCTGCGCCAGAGACTCCAGAATACGCATCAGCTGGTCTTTATGTTGACCGGGCGGAATCCTTATAGGTTCGTCAGGAATCCGTTTTCTATGATTGGCATACAGTCCCGTCCGGTACCCGATTGAAATAGCATAGTTGGCTATGGATGCCGCCGATATCACCACCAGTTCCAGGAGTTCAGGTCTGCTTCCCCACAAAAAAGGCTTGATTGTGCGTACATCCAGAAAGATACTCATATCCGTGGTCGTCGTCGGCTCGTAGACCCTGGTCTGCAGCTTCCCGACCCGTGCGGTAGCCTTCCAGTTTATTCGTTTCAGGCTGTCGCCGTAGCGGTAATCTCTCACGCCCATAGTGAGGACGGGGTCTTCAAAAATATGTTGCCTGGTACGTATATCTCCGAAAGCCTGCCTGGAGGGTATACCGAGTTTCTCCAGCGACACTATTTTCGGATAAACCAGAAGATAGTTAAACTTGTAAGTCTCCATTTCACGGTGGAATATGCCGAAAAGGTCTCCTGAACGGATGCTTGTAGGTCCGAATTGAAACAGACCTCTTTGCGTGCAGAGTAGCGGGTAACGTCTGGTAATCCTGTGGTACCAGCCCATGGAGACGAAATCGTTGAGGAATACGCGCATGGGCCGGTGTGACGGGGAAGTCTTGCCTGAAAGGAGGGTTATCTCCAGCGGTATCTCTTCATCGATTTGCACCCACGGCAGCGGCAGGAGTTTTCTGTTGGAAAATTCTATCTCAAGGTGAACCTGGTCGCCGAAGAAGGCACGGCTGGGTCTTACACGACGCCGGTATTCGAACCGGGAAAAACAGTAGCGGTCCCATAACCTGGCGATACCTCCGGTAAGTAAAAACAACATTGAAATAAGGAGAAGCGGTACCTGCCGGGTAAGCAGGCTGATGATAAGGAGTATTATGAAGGTGAATAACCAGTAGTTACCGATAATAACACTAAAGGATTCATGACCTATCCTGCGTATTGAAGAAACCTCGTCCTTGAGGAGCGTAATTTCGTCGAATATGTCGGACATGTTCTACTTTTCCTCGGTACCGGCTTCTTCTTCGACGGGTACGGGTACGGATTCTATGATTCCCTTCAGAGTTTCCCCGGTTGATAGACCTCTCAGGTGGCTTTCCGCCATCGAGATAATGCGGTGCCCCAGAACGGGAGAAGCGAGGTATTTTACATCGTCGGGGATAACGAAAGCCCTGCCTCGGAGCGCCGCCAGCGCCTGTGCCGCGTGGTACAGTGCCAGCATTGCCCGGGGGCTGGCTCCGAGCTGTACCGATTCCTGTTCGCGGCTGGCATGGGTGAGACGGATTATGTAGTCCTCAACGTCATCGTTAACGTGAATGTCGCGGCAGGCTGCCTGCATTTCGAGAAGCTCTTCAGCCGTAACGACGGATGATAACTCGTCAAGCGGGTCGGACTGCCGGAAACGGGCAAGTATAATGTGGTCGTCTTCGGCTGTAGGGTAACCCATCCTGATATTGAGAAGGAATCTGTCTAGCTGAGCCTCCGGCAGCGGGAAGGTACCCTCCAGTTCGATTGGGTTCTGGGTCGCCATTACCATGAAAGGACGCGGCAGAGCTTTAGTCTCGCCTTCGGCGGTAACCTGGTACTCCTGCATCGCTTCCAGCAGGGCTGACTGGGTTCTGGGTGTCGCCCGGTTGATTTCGTCCACCAGCACGACTTGCGTCATTATCGGACCCGGTCTGAACTCGAACTCCGAAGATTTCTGGTTGAAGATATAGCTGCCGGTGACATCCGACGGCAGGAGGTCAGGGGTGCACTGGATGCGCCGGAAGCTGCAGCCCAGAGACCGCGCCAGGGATTTTGCCAGCATTGTCTTGCCGATGCCGGGTATATCCTCGATAAGGATATGTCCCTCGCAGAGAAGGGCGACTATCGCCAGTTCTACCGCCTCTCCCTTTCCCACTATTACCCTCTCGACGTTTTCTTTTACCCTGGCACCTGTGTCCTTTATTTTTTTAACGGTTTTATTTTCCATGGTCAATCACTTTCAAATTTTTCTCCGATTATACCAGCTTATCGGTAGTATCTCTATAGTTTTAGATATATTTTTATAACTTGACATGCCAGGGACAAGATTATAGTATTCGTAATACTGAAAGGGTAAGAACGCAAATATCTGCTGTTCCGTTCCAGTGTATTTTCCAAACGTTAATGAAGTATTAGTAGTAAATGTTTATGGGTTATGACGGAAAATGAGAGGAGGTAGCAATGATTGAAAAAGCAAAGCTGTTAAAAATAGTCGGTGCCGGTAATGTCAGCAGTGACCGTGAAGCGCTGGACTCGTATGCCGGAGACATGAGCTTTGTAAATCCGGTCAGGCCGGGATGCGTTGTGAAACCGAGGAATGCCGGTGACGTGGATAAAATAGTGAAACTTGCCCGGGAGACGATGACGCCGCTGGTGCCGGTAAGTTCAGGACCTCCCCATTTCAAGGGAGATACCGTACCCGGGACCGGGGGAGCCGTTATCGTTGACATGAGTGGCATGAAGAAGATTATAAGGGTAGACCGGGAAAATAGAGTTGCCATGTTCGAGCCCGGCGTAACCTTCGGCGAGCTAATCCCGGCGGTGACGAAGGAAGGGCTCAGGCTGAATATGCCGCTGCTGCCGAGGAAGACGAAGTCCGTTGCCGGCAGTATGCTGGAGAGAGAGCCGGTAGTAATGCCCAAATATCACTGGGATATAGCCGACCCGTTGAACTGCGTGGAGATATATTTCGGTAACGGCAGTATGTTCCGCACCGGGGCAGCCGCCGGACCGGGCAATCTTGAAGAACAGTGGGCGGCAGGAGGAGCGCAGGTCGAGGCGGCGGGTCCGTCATCAAATTCCTGGTACCGGATTATCCAGGGTTCTCAGGGGACCATGGGTATAGTCACCTGGGCGTCGGCGAGGTGTGAAATCCTTCCCGAGCTTGAAGAACCTTTCCTGGCTGGCTCCTCGCAACTGGACAGGGTGATGGATATGCTTCACTGGCTGGTAAGACTCAGATTAGCCAACGAGTGCTTTGCCGTTAACAATACCGCCCTTGCTGCTATCATGGCTAAAAAATGGCCCGGCGACTTTTATGAAGTCAGGGACGGGTTACCTCCCTGGATAGTCTTCTATAACCTTGCCGGATACGAGTACCTGCCGGAAGAAAGGGTGAAGGGACTGGTGGAAGATACGGCTGAAGTTGCCCAGAAGGTGGGACTGGAACCTGTGCAGGCAATCGGCAGGGTCTCGGCTAATGAGCTGTTGAAAGCGGTCCAGGGTCCATCCGGGGAACCGCACTGGAAACTACGATACAAAGGCGCCTGCCAGGACATACTGTTTCTGACTATATACGATAAACTGCCGGAACTGATAAAAGCCATGTACGAGATGGTGGAGGAAGCCGGTTACCCCGGCTCCGACATGGGCATTTACCTCCAGCCGATAGTCCAGGGCTCCAACGTACACTGCGAGTTCAATCTGTTTTACAACCCTGAAAATGAGAAAGACGTTGACAGGGTAAGGGAGTTGACCGGTAAAGCTACCAGGGAGCTGATGGCGAGAGGCGCTTTCTTCTCCAGACCCTACGCCGAGAACACGCTCGCGATACTTAACAGAGACTCCGCTACCGTTAACACACTCAAGAAGGTGAAATCGATAGTAGACCCGGATAATATCATGAACCCGGGGAAGCTCTGTTTTTAGTGCCTGTCAGGAGAAGAAGGTCTCATACTGAGAGATTAGGAGGCAAATAGATGGCTCTTGAGGATTTGAGAAAGGAAATGGAAACGTGCCGGAGGTGCTCGGCAT
>CAZBAN010000047.1:0-5294 GCA_964489895.1 uncultured Dehalococcoidales bacterium | reverse complement strand
ATGGCTCTTGAGGATTTGAGAAAGGAAATGGAAACGTGCCGGAGGTGCTCGGCATGTAAGTTCATACCTCTCGAGAAGGTGGAGAAATACGATAATGTTAACGTCTGTCCCAGCATAGCCAGGTATGATTTCCATACCTATTCCGCCGGCGGGAGAATGGTATTCGCCATAGCCAAGCTGGAGGGAAGGATTGACTACTCGGACAAGCTCCTGGAGGTTGTATATAACTGCCAGATGTGCGGTGCCTGCGACGTGTCCTGTAAATACGCCATGGACATGGAGGTGATGGAGCCGATATACGAGTTCAGAATCAGGTGTGTCGAGGATGGTCAGACCCTGCCCGCACTCGATAAGGTCATTAACAGCCTGCGCAAGCAGGGCACGATGGTGCCGGGAGCCAGGGCGAAGCGGGGCGAGTGGGCGGAAGGACTTGACATAAAAGATATTACAAAGGAAAAGGCGAAGGTTTTATATCACGTCGGCTGTCGCACCAGCTATGACAAAGATAGGTGGAAGGTTGCCAGGGCTACCGTTTCTCTGCTCAGGAAAGCCGGTGTCGATGTCGGCATTGCCGGTGCAAAGGAGGTATGCTGCGGAGGACGGGCTTACCAGATGGGCTATAAAGACGATTTTATGAGGCAGGCGGAACAGAACCTGGAGACGTTCAGGAAATCGGGAGCGGAAATACTGGTTACCAGCTGTGCCGACGGTTATCAGGCTTTCAAGGTACTCTATGACAAGTATGATATGAAACCAGACCTGGAGGTACTCCATATCACCGAGTACCTGGACCGGCTGATAAAAGAGGGCAGGCTCAAGCCAAGGAAAAAGGTTGATATGCGGGTGACTTACCACGACCCCTGCTACCTCGGCAGGCTGGGAGAGCCGTACATACACTGGGAGGGGAGAGAAATCCCCGGTCACATACGGATTTTCGACCCGCCGAGAGAGTTCCGGCGCGGCACCTACGGCGTTTACGAGCCGCCGCGGGATGCCCTCAAGAGTATCCCCGGACTGAAACTTACCGAGATGGACAGGATAAAGGAATACGCCTGGTGCTGCGGAGCCGGAGGCGGTGTAAACGAGTCCAATCCGGACTACGCATTATGGACTGCACGGGAGAGGATAGAAGAAGCCGAATCGACCGGAGCGGAAGCGCTGGTTACGGCATGTCCCTGGTGTGAGGGAACATTCAGCGATGCCATAAAGAAAAGCGGCAGTAATCTGAAGGTCTATGACGTCGTTGAGCTGCTGGATAAAGCGGTCTGATGGAAGGAGTTATGAATAATGGCACTGAATAGAGATTTTTATAAAGCTGTTGAAGACGTACTGGGACCGGACTATATCTCCGAAGACCCCATCGTGACGGAATCGTATTCCTTCCCTATCAGGGCGGCAACGGCGGGACCTAAAGGAGAGTATCTCCCGAGGTTCGAGGCTATTACGCTTCCCAAAGACACCAGGGAGGTGCAGGCGATTGTCAAACTCTGTAACAAATACAAGGTGCAGTTCAAGGCATCGAGTACCGGGTGGTTGTACAGCGACCCCTCCGCCCCTAACTGCATCAAGATAGACCTGCGCCGGATGGACCGGATACTGGAGATTAACGAGAAAAACATGTACGCCGTGGTAGAGCCTCACGTAATCTATGCCCAGTTGCAGGCGGAACTGATGAAAAGAGGACTGAACTGCAATGTTACCGGGGCTGGCTCCAACTGCTCCGCCCTCCCTCTGGCTGCTCATGTTAACCTCGGACACCTGAGTCAGACCGGCAGCTACGGCGAGAGGAACCAGCTGGCTCTTGAGTGGGTGACGGGTGACGGAGAGATAGTCCGTATGGGCTCGCTCGGTTCCCTGGATGAGTGGTTCTGCGGTGACGGTCCGGGACCTTCCCTGAGGGGAATTATCAGGGGCAATACCGTACCCCTGGGAGGGCTCGGCGTTTTCACCAAAGCCGCTCAGAAGGTTTACCACTGGCCCGGACCGGCGACATTCCCGATTGAGGGCGTATGCCCGCACTATTCACCGCGGGAAATCCCGCCCGGATTTATGATTCGCTACCTGTCTTTCGAAACGGTGGACGCCATGGTCGAGGCGGTGAGAAAAATCGGCGAGAGTGAGATTGGGTTCGAGCTGATGGGATTTAACGCCGCCATGATGGCGTCGAACATCGCGACGGATAACGAGGAGGACCTCAGGTACTTCAAGCAGTTCAGCGACCAGGTGAAGGGTCCCGGATTTATGGTTAATATAGCCGCTACATCTGAGAGAGATTTTGAATACAAGAAGCGTGTCCTGGAGATGATAATGGAGGAGACTGACGCCCTGTCTCTGAAGGCGGTGGAAGACCCGAAAATCGGCGGCGGTTTCCTCTGGCGTTTCATCAGAACGGTCGGCTCCATCAGGGAGACTTCGCGGGCGACGGGCTGGGGAGGCGGCACCGTCGGCGGCACCGACGTGTTTCCGCTGATGACCAGGTACATAATGTACACCGTCGACCTCAAGCAGGAGCTAATCGATAAGGGCATGATAATGGACGATGCCATATATCCGTTCGTGCAGTCGATTGAGCACGGTCATACCGGGCACGGAGAGATACTTATCCGCTATGCTCCCACCAGTGCCGAGCAGATGGACAGTATTCAGGGATTTTTAAACCGGGCGGCGAACAAACGCGCTATCGAGGGCCGTTTCGGCGTGCCCCAGCATGTCTGGAGTGACGAGCTGCACGACATGTACGGACCGGAGGCTAGCAACTACCACCTGCTGCTGAGGAAAATTAAAAAGACATTCGACCCCAACGAGGCTTCCGAGTCAACCAATTACATTACCGCAAAAGATGTATAGCCGGTTGTCCGGTTATAAATAATGGTAATCAGGAGGGTAAAATGGACCTGGGTTTCAAGGATAAAGTAGCGCTCGTAACCGGCGCCGGGAGTCAGATAGGTTTCGGCAGGACGATAGCCCTGACTCTGGCTAAAGACGGCTGCGATATTATTGTGAACGATGTGGACATGAATGGCGCCGGACAGACGGTCTCTCAGTTGGAGGCGCTGGGACGTAAAGCTGTCGCCATACGGGCTGACGTTACCAACGGCGCCGAGGTTAAGGAAATGGTGCAGGCGGGACATGACAGGTTTGGCAGGATAGATATACTGGTGAACAACGCCGGCGGCTGCACTCCGCCGAAGCCATTCATGGAAATGTCCGAAGAGGACTGGGCTTTCGATATCAACATTAACCTTATGGGAGTGCTGAACTGTACCCGGGCGGTGCTGCCCTACATGATAGAGCGTAAGTATGGCAAGATTGTCAGCATCGTGTCCGGCGCCGGTATTCACGGCGGGGCGATGACCGCCGTGTACTCTGCCGCCAAGGGAGGAATCATGGCTTTCTCCATGGCGATAGCCAAGGAGATGGCGCCTTCGGGGATAAACGTGAACTGCGTATCTCCCGGTCCGGCGATGACCGGATTTGCCAAGAACGCGCCTCCGGGAATGCTTGAAAACTTCGCCAAAACTATACCTATAGGCAGGCTTACCGAGGCTCAGGATGTGGCTAACGCGGTGACTTTTCTGGTTTCCGATGCTGCCGCTGATATCGTGGGACAGACCCTCATCGTATCGGGTGACGTGGCTGCGTAATCATGGATAGTGGGGAGTTTTACCGATGGCTGAAAGAAAATACGAAAAGTATTTCATCATGAGACCGCCTTCACTGCCGGCGGGGATGAAAAGACCGCCTTCAGACCTGGATAAGCTGGAGACTCCCAGACTGCACCATATACTGGGGCTGAGCGACCGCGTGGTGGCAGGAGCTATCATGGTTAATTTCTCCTGGATGTATGCCGGGGAGGACCCGGGCAGGATGGAAGCCCACGTTCATCCGTACCCGGAAGTTATCGGTTTCATCGGAAACAATCCCGAGGACCCGGACGACCTCGGGGCGGAAGCCGAGATATGGATGGACGACGAGCAGTACATTATCCACAGCAGTTTCATGGTATATGTCCCCAAGGGACTGAAGCACTGTCCTCTGGTGGTAAGAAATATCAAGCGACCCGTCCTGCACTTCGATATGCAGTTGACGGAAGGCGATTACCGCGCGGCTCCCGTGCGGAAATAGGCAGGTAGTCCTGGTTAACCAAAATGTCATTGCGAGCCCCGATTTTATCGTGGCGAAGTAATCTATATAAATCTTAGAGATTGCCACGTCGTCCCGATTTCATCGGGACTCCTCGCAATGACACTATATTTTACAAAAACTGGTTCTATGCCGGCGGTGGTGGAGCCTCCATAGCGGCTCTTTCTTCGGCGGTCATCGGTTCTTCTATCGGTATCGTGTGGTACTTGCCGGTGGTCATTATCACACAGAATATGAACGGCTTGTCCACTTTCGTGAAATTCAGCGGGCAGTGGGGAAGTCCCGGCGGGATTAACACGAACTGGGTGCTGTTGATTATATGCTTTTCGTTTTCCCAGCCCATGGTCAGCTCAACCTCACCACCGAAATCACGGATATCCAGCGGGTTTCCACCGATAAAGCCAAGGATTTCATATGCCGCGTGGGCGTGAGGTTCTTTGACCATGAATAGAGGTCCAGTCATGCAGTGATAGTTGAAGTGAAGCTCTAGCGGTTCGAGGTTGTCATAGGATGAAAATATCGATTCTACGAAATGCCCCTGTTTGATAAGCTTGTCCTCTTTGATGAAAAGGTGTTCGTATTTCGAATCTGCCATAATTTTCCTTCCTCCTTATCTATTTACAGCCTATAAGATGGACAAATTATAACACATTCCATCAACACAGCGGAGGAGGTTCTGTTCGCATGAAGTACTAAAAGGGTTTATTCGATTTTGGTTGATACATGTACTCACCCCCTTTGTCCCCCTCTCACTCAATACCATGATTTAGTATAGAATAACTATTTTGAGTGAGAGGGGGAGAGATTTATGAGAGGGGGCGAAGCCCCCTCTCTCCTTAACTCCCCTTTCCTGCCAGGAAAGCCGTTCAGACAATGACAATGGTTCTGGCAGGAAAGGGGACATAGGGGATAGGTAACAATAAACAACCAGATGCAAATAGAACCACCGTAAGGTGTTATTGTAAAAATCTTAACTTTAGTCTAGAATTGTTTCAAACTTTTTTACTAAGGAAACCATCAATAAAGCCGATGTATAACGATACATGTTGATTAAAATTATTACAGGAGGTTCACATGGCGGATAAAAAATATGACAAATATTTCTTAAGTGATGACGGCGCGGAACCCAGGGCTAATGATTACATTTCTCT
>CAZBAN010000046.1:0-16319 GCA_964489895.1 uncultured Dehalococcoidales bacterium | reverse complement strand
GAAAAGGAAATAGAGGAAGAGGTAGAAGAAGAAGAGGAAGAAACGGAAGTAGTGGAGGTACTTTAATGACAGAGCGGGTGAACTCGCCCGTCGGAGCGGTTCTGGTAGTAGGAGGAGGGATAAGCGGTATACAGTCGGCTCTTGATTTAGCATCTACCGGATTTAAGGTCTACCTGGTTGAAAAGTCCCCCATGATTGGCGGGAAGATGGCGCAGCTGGATAAGACCTTTCCCACGCTGGATTGTTCCCTCTGAATACTTGGCCCCAAAATGGCGGAGGCCGGTCGGCATCCCAACATAAGAATCCTGGCGAACGCTGAGGTGGAGAAAGTTGAGGGAGAAGCGGGTGACTTCACCGTAACGGTATCCCTGAAACCCCGCTATGTGAATGAAGACATTTGCGTTGGCTGCCGGACCTGCACGACTTACTGCCCGTACACGCTCCTGAATCCATTTGATGAGAATCTGGGACCGGCGAAAGCGATAGATATCTGGTGTCCCCAGGCAATCCCCTTAGCTGCCGTCGTGGATAAAGATGCCTGTCTGTATTTCCAGAATAAATGCACAATCTGTAAATCGGTCTGCCAGGCAAAGGCGATTGATTTCTCCCAAAAGAAAAAGAAGGGCATAATGCACGTCGGGGCAATAATTATCAGCCCGGGATATGAGATTTTCGATGCAAAGGTCACCGGAGCTTATGGCTACGGAAGGCTGAAGAACGTTGTCAACAGCCTGGAGTTCGAAAGAATGCTCAATGCCTCGGGTCCCTTCAACGGGGAGCTTTGCCGTTTATCTGACGGTAAACTTCCCTCGAAAATTGCCTGGCTACAATGCGTCGGGTCACGTGATACGGGACTGGGTAATACCTATTGTTCCGGAATATGCTGCACTTACGCCCTAAAACAGATGATTCTGGTGAAGAACCATTATCCGGAGACAGAGGTCGCTATCTTTCATAATGATATCAGGACGTTCGGCAAGGAATTTGAAAGCTTCTATAATCGCGCCCGGGAAATGGATGGTGCCCGTTTTATCAGGAAACGAATCTCTTCCATAAAAGAAAATAAACGGAACAATAACCTGATTGTCACTTACATATCCGATGACCATACCGTCCGGGAAGAGGAATTCGATATGGCTGTTCTTTCCGTAGGGATGAGCCCCTCGAAAGACAACGGCGTATTATCCGATATCATGGGCCTGGAGCTTAATGAACACGGCTTTTGCCGGACGGACTCCTTTTCGCCCGGTAAAATAGACAGTCTGCCGGGGATTTTCCCTGCGGCAGCTTTTACCGGTCCCATGGACATTCCTGATTCAATCAGCTCTGCCAGCGGTGCGGGAGCGCTGGCGGCTGAAATACTTTCCAGCCAGCGGGGGACTCTTGCTCAGGCAAAAGAGTACCCGGAGGAAAGGTCAGTCGAGGGCGAGGAACCGAAGATTGGCGTTTTCGTCTGTAACTGCGGCACCAATATCGCCGGGGTTGCCGATGTTCCTTCGCTGGTGGAATACGCTTCAACCCTGAAGGATGTCGTCCACTGTGAGCAGCATACTATTTCCTGCAGTTCCGATTCTCTCCGGAAGATAACCGAGGCGATTAAAGAGAAGGGCTTGAACCGTGTGGTGATTGCCGCCTGCACTCCCAGAGACCACGAACCGGTATTTCGAGAAGCACTCCGGGAGGCGGGAATCAATCCGTATCTGCTGGACATGGCTAACATAAGAGAACACTGCACCTGGGTGCACTCCCAGGAGAAAGAAATCGCCAACGAGAAAGCAAAAGACATCATCGCCATGTCGGTAGCCAGAGCGCGTAACCTGACCCCTCTGAAAGAAGTCGAACTCCCCGTTAACAAGAAAGGGCTTGTCCTAGGTGGCGGCTTGTCCGGAATGCAGACGGCGTTATCCTTAGCCAGGCAGGGGTTCGAGGTGTATCTGGTAGAGAAAGAAGAGGAGCTTGGAGGAAACCTGAGAAGCCTCTATTATACCCTGGAAGGGATGGAAGTCCAGCCGTTCTTAAAAAAGCTCGTCGCCGAGGTTGAAAGCCAGGAAAATCTCACCGTTTACAGGGGCTATGAGATGAAGTCCTTTTACGGATACGTGGGTAATTTTAAGAGCACTCTCACTAAAACTGGCTCCGAGGACGCTGCTGCGATAGAGCTGGAGCATGGCATAACCATAATTGCCACCGGAGGAAAATTATATCAGCCGACCGAATACGGATACGGTGAGAGTAAAAAGGTCGTGACTCAGCAAGAGCTTGAAGAGATGATAGCCACCGACAAGTTGCCTGATAACCTGAAGCAGGTGACCATGATTCAGTGCGTGGGGGCAAGGAATGAAGAAAGGCCCTACTGCAGTCGTATCTGCTGCGGTGAAGCGCTTAAAAATGCCCTGAAACTCAAAGAGCTGGATGAGAACATGGATGTTACCGTTTTCTACCGTGACATGCGTGCCTATGGATTCAGGGAGGACTATTATCTGGAGGCGCGGGAGAAGGGAGTGCTGTTCATACAGTACGAACCGGAGAGAAAACCGGAAGTGACACTTAAAGGAGACGACCTTTCGTTAACTTTTTATGATTCTACCCTGAATATGGAGGGTGAGGTTGCCCCGGATTTACTGGTATTAAGTACACCTGTCACCCCAGAGGGAAACCAGGAATTGGCACAGTTGTTGAGACTTCCTCTTACGGGAGACGGCTTTTTCATGGAAGCGCATATGAAGTTGAGACCCCTCGATTTTGCCACCGACGGCATTTTCCTCTGTGGTATGGCTCACTATCCTAAGTATATCCCGGAATCAATCAATCAGGCTAACGGGGCAGCGCTGCGGGCTGCCACCATTCTCTCGCAGGACTCGATAGTAGCCAGCGGAACCGTTTGTGAGGTTAATGAGGATGACTGTATAGGATGTGGTCTGTGCGTGAGGGGTTGTCCTTACAACGCCATAGAGCTTGTGGAAAGAGAGGATGGGAAGGTAGCGAGAGTTATCCCCGCCGCCTGTAAAGGGTGCGGCGTCTGTAATGCCGTCTGTCCCACCTGGGCTATTTCGCTTAACCACTATAATGACGACCAGATATACTCCCAGATTGATGCCGCGTATTCGGTGCCGGTAGATGAATCCAAGCCCAAGATTTTGTCTTTCCTCTGTAACTGGTGCGGCTATGCCGCTGCCGACCTTGCCGGCGTTTCCCGAATCCAGTACGCCTCAAATACCAGGGTGATAAGACTTCTGTGTACCGGCCGGGTACACCCTAAATTTGTTTATGATGCCTTCCTGAAAGGAATGGATGCTGTACTGATAGTCGGATGTCACACGGAAGATTGTCATTATATCTCTGGAGTCCAGCAGCCGATAAAGAGTGTCCCGCTTACTCAAAAGAACCTGGAAAAGATAGGTATTGACCCGGCGAGATTGCGACTCGATTTTGCCTCCGCCGCCGAAGGAGCCGCGTTTGCATCAATCGTTAATGATTACGCCGATGATATGGAGAAACTGGGTCATATCGAGTTGACCGACGAACAGAAAACACAGTTGCAGGAACTGAGAGATAAGAAAACAAAACCACCGAGAAAGAAGG
The DNA here is from genome assembly GCA_964489895.1 of uncultured Dehalococcoidales bacterium. Taxonomy (GTDB): domain Bacteria; phylum Chloroflexota; class Dehalococcoidia; order Dehalococcoidales; family UBA2162; genus MGML01. Next base: position 12,737 of record CAZBAN010000046.1, on the reverse strand, counting down.
GAAAGGCTGATAGTGTCGCAGTCGCCGACGATAGAGAAGATATCTCTGAGTGACAGTGCGTTCTCGCGTAAAATCGCGGAGCAGGTCAGGAACCTGAATCGCTGTTACCAGTGCTCCATGTGCAGCGATGGTTGCCCGGTGGCTTATGTCATGGACTATTACCCCAACCAGATTATTCATATGGTCAGGCTGGGACTGAAAGAAAGAGTGCTGCAAAGCACCACTATCTGGCTCTGTGCTTCCTGCGAGACCTGCGCCACTCGCTGTCCCAACGAAATCGATATCGTTCGCCTTATGGATGTCCTGCGGGTTGAGTCCCTTGAGGAAGGTATCGAAGGTGATATTTCTAAAATATCCAGTTTTCATCGGGCGTTCGTGGAGCAAATCAGGAAAAAGGGAAGAGTGGACGAAGCCAGCCTCATGATAAGCTACGAACTGAAAACGGGCGAATTCCTTTCGTTCAGTAAACTCCGCGAGCTGGCGGGTCTGGCTTTACAGATGTTTATTAAAGGGAAGATAAAGCTTCCCTCGCTGAAGAGGCACTCCACGAGAACCCTGAAAAAAGTATTCAGGAAAGTCTATTCGCATGTTTGATATTAAATCAGAGGTTACTGAATGAAATTTGCCTACTATCCCGGGTGCACGGCTAAGTCGACATCCGTCGAGTACGAAGAGTCGGTGAGGGAAATCTCGAAAATCCTGGGAATCGAGCTGGAAGAGATTCCCGGCTGGACCTGCTGCGGAGCCAGTTCCGGACACGTTATCAACCGGGAACTGGCGCTGGCTCTGCCGGGGCGGAATCTGGCGCTGGCTGAAAAAATGTCTCTGGATATGGTCGCGCCCTGTCCTGCCTGTTCTCTTCGCCACAAAACGGCTGAATACGAGCTAAAAAACGATGCCGCCCTTAAGAGCAGGATAGAAGACGACATCGGCATGAAACTGGAGCTATCGCGTAAAACGAAGCACATTCTGGAAGTCCTGTATCATGACGTGGGGATTGACGCCATCAAGGAGAAGGTCCGGAAACCCCTGGAAGGCTTAAAGGTCGTCACTTACTACGGGTGCTATCTGGTACGCCCCCCTGAGGTTACGGCTTTTGACGACCCGGAGAATCCGACGATAATGGACGAAATCATGAAATCGCTCGGCGCCGAAGTAATCGACTGGTCATATAAGGTTGAATGCTGTGGCGGTTCGCTGTCTATCGCCGTGCCGGAGATTGTCGAAAAATTATCGGGCAGAATCGTTCACGAAGCTGCTGAAGCGGGAGCCGATGCTATCGTAACCGCCTGCGGTATCTGCCAGCTTAATCTGGATATGCGCCAGCCCAGAAACAGCGACTCCTCGCCGGTGCCCGTATTCTACTTCAGCGAGCTGACAGCCCTGGCATTTGGAAGTTCAAACCTGAGAAAGTGGTCGGCAAAACACTTTGTCGACCCGTCAGACCTGCTTGAACGACTGCAACTACTGTAGAGTCCTTACTCCTGCATGGAATACCGTTTATCGATAAGTCACCTCCGCAATGGTCTAAAGGTTCCATTCATTTCCAGCCAAAAGCTTTTCATATTCCCCGGATTAGGGTAATATAACACGCAACAGGCTTATACAGGACATCTTCTGGCATAAAGAAAAAACTATTTCAACAAGGGCGGAATCAAGCAAATATGGCACAGAGCCAGGACAAGCTGCAAAAGGCTCTAGAAAGTATTATCTGGGCTTTGGCGGCAACCGTAGAAGCCAGAGACCCTTACACTGCAGGTCATCAGGAACGCGTGACCAATCTTTCTCTGGTGGTAGCCAGCGAGATGCAACTTTCCGAAGACGAAAAACAGGAAATTCGCATGGCTGCCATGGTGCATGACATCGGTAAAATTTCCATACCTTCGGAAATACTCAGCAAGCCCGGCAGGTTGAACAGCGTGGAATTCAGCATGATAAAAATGCACTCTCAGGCAGGATATGACATATTCAAGAATATAGAGCTCCCCTGGCCTACCGCCGATATTATACTCCAGCACCATGAGAGACTTGATGGTTCGGGATATCCCCACGGACTGAAAGGCAAGAACATCCGTCAGGCGGCAAGGATTATCGCAGTTTCAGATGTTGTCGAAGCGATGTCTTCTCACCGACCCTACCGGCCTGCCCTGGGAATTGAAAAAGCAATGGAGGAAATTACAGATAACAGAGGTATATTATATGACACCGATGTCGTAGACGCATTTGTAACTGTATTCAATCAGACGGGTTTACCCCTGCCACAATTCGAACCCGACATGATAGAGGAAATAGCCCGGTCTATCCATGAGAGTTACCGTCAAAGCCAGCACGGTAAGTCGGTCGATGAAGAGCCGGCAATGGCACAATGGGCAGACCTGCCGCACTATCTGAAGGACTCCAACAGGCTGCAGGCAGAGCATATCTTTAAAAAGTTGAGCCGGATTGGCTGTACCGTACACCGGGTTACCGGTCGAGATATCAAACAGGTAACTTTCTCTGAGAATGAAATAGAAATTATGGCGGAGATGGAGCACCTGCGCTGGAACGCCGAGCGACTTTTCGAAGGCTGGGTGCTGGGCGAAAAAAAGGATGATGTCAAGAAGACCACACCTTACCTGGTACCCTTCTCGGAGCTGCCCGAAGATGTGAAGGAAGTGGACGTGCTGATGGTGCGTAATATACCCGAACTCCTGAGCAATCTCGGACTGGAAATCCGTCGGCAACAAAGGCAAACAGATGAGTGATATATTCGTTTCCCACGTGGAAGAAGACGCTGATATCGCCCTGGAGATAACCCTCGAGCTGGAAGAGGCAGGCTATTCGACCTGGTGTTATGAAATCGACAGCATGCCCGGTCCGTCATACCTGGTACAGACAGGTGAGGCAATCGAAGCATCCAGAGCCGTGGTGGTTGTGATATCACCGCACTCTCTCGGTTCACGCCAGGTCACAAATGAGATCGTCCGAGCCCATGAAAGCGGCAAAGAGTTTATACCGGTGCTGCGGAACATCTCACACGCAGAATTTCAGAACCGCCAGCCGGAATGGCGGGAAGCCGTTGGCGCTGCCGCCTCGGTACGTATCACCCGGGATGGAGTTGCCGCTATTCTTCCCCGTATAATTACCGGATTACAAACCCTCAACATTTTACCGGGAGAGAAAGCGGGTACGGCACGGATATCGCAGATACGCGGTGCACTGGCTGAACTGCAAGCAGAAAGTGCGCCGGAGAAAGCAGAACCACCATCAGTCGAGACGCCCGAGCCAGAACCCGAACCGGAACCAGAGCCCGTAATAGCGCCACCTGCACCCGTAATAGCAAAGGAACAGGCAAAAGTACGGAAAAGCTGGAAGAAACCCTTAATCATAATTTCCTCCGCCGTGGTTGTGGTGGTCCTGGTTGTTGTAATACTGATTACTCTTCGTCAGCCTGAATCCGAACCGACAGAAACCGCTTCGGAGCCGGAACCTGTTATCCTGTTTTCCGATGACTTCGAATCCGGTAATCTGGATAATTGGGAAATATTCAAAACTGACGATGGGGAAATATCAATTACCGACTTTCACGAAAATTTGTTTATGACCTCCAAGAATCTTGCTCATGCGACCATCGGCAGTCATTCCTGGGAAGACTATGAAATCAAAACAAGATTTGCAGTACAAAACGGTACTGGCACAGTCCTGTTTCGCCGGCAAATATTTACAAGCAGTCAGGGAAATCTTGTACGTGGATACACACTGGTTTTATTTCAGGATAGAGTCGCAATAAGAAAGGGAGAGGGCATCGAAGGTGTAAGCGGGCAGAGTGAACTACTCGGTTCTGCCCCCGTGGAGGCTTTTTTACCGGGAAAATGGTATGCTCTGGCTATCGTGTGTCGTGAAAACAGGTTCACCGTTACCATTGACCAGGAACAGGTACTCTCTTGCGAGGATACTCAGGACCCTGTTTTATCCGGAGCGGTCTCGTTCGGCAGCCTTCCCGATTCATGGTCTATCTTCGATGATATTATTATCAAGACCATAATTACGGACTGATATCCAACCTCTTTAGTCAAGATCAGTCTTGAGTGAATTAGCACGAAAAAGACTTAAATGAATTAACACCCGGACCCCCGAATATTACTACCCTAGTTATGTAGAGAGTAATCACATAATAGAGAGGAGAAAATTATGGCAGACACAAAATACGGCAATCTGGTAAAAACACTGGAATACAGTGAAGGTCGCGGCGGAGCCAACGCAAAAGAGCTGGTATTCGTCAGCGGAGAAGAACTGGGAGGATTCGACCTCAATTTTATCGTGGGTGTTTACGACCAGACCGGTGACTGGGCGCCGGGGATGGGAGCGCATACCCATCCTTTCGACGAACTCATCCTTTTCTTCGGGTACGACGATAATGACCTGGGTTATCTGGGGTCGGAAATGGCACTATCACTCGGTAAAGAGTGGGAAACACACAGGTTCAACGTACCAACCGTCGGGATAGCCCCGCAGGGCTTACCGCACTGTCCCCTCGTCACCGAGAAAGTATACAAAGCCTTCGGACATTTCCACCTTGCCCTGAGCTCAACGTACACCGGTGAAAGAGCCCCGCAGGAAGGGACAACGGACGGCAACAAATACTCCCATCTTATTAAACCAATGCCGGTTAAGAAAGGAACAGGCGGAGCGGACGCCAAGCAGCTTATATCTATGTCAGGCGACGAACTGGAAGGCATGAATATCAATTTTATCATGGGGCTTTTCGATACTCCCGGTCGGTGGGATAAAGGACACGGAGCGCACATTCACCCCTATGACGAGGTATATGTATTTTTCGGGCATGACACTGATAACCTGAGCTACTTCGGCGCCGAGATAACAATGGACATCGGGGAGGAGCATGAGCAACACACCTTCGACAAACCGACCGTGGTCTCAATCCCCAGGGGACTGCCGCACTTCCCCTTAGTCTGTAATAGGGTGGAAAGACCTTACACCGTCATGCAGGTCGGTCTCGGCTACAAATACGAAAGCACTCCGGCAGACTAACCCGATAAACAGGCACAAATAATATACGCTTTAAAAATGCGATACCACTAGCCTCCACTATTTGACTTTATGTTATAAATGGGATAACATAACATTGACTCAAGGTATGCATTTTTCCAGCGCCAGAGAACGGATACCGGGAGTCCAAGTCCAGGGGGAGAGAAAAGCATGTTTGGTCGTATGGGGCCGTGGGAAATAGCCCTTATTGTACTAATAGTTCTGATTGTTTTCGGAGCGGGTAAGCTACCACAGGTCGGCTCAGCTATCGGTAAAGGAATACGCTCTTTCCGTAAAGGTGCAAGTGGAGAACTGGACGACGACGAAGAGGAAGAAGAAGAGGAAGTAAAACCCAGGAAGAGAGCCACCGCTACCAGGAAGAGAGCTAAAAAGAGCAGCTGAATACAGCGGTATATTTCATTTTTAACAGATTAAGCTCCGTCCACCAAATACAGGACGGAGCTTTTTATTATCGGGACACTATGAAGGGCTATCAAGTCCCAGCAGCGAGCTCAACTGGTCTGCAGTGTATTTACCGGGGTGTTCACGGTTAGCAGCCATCTCCTTGGAGATTCGCAGTAGCGTCTCATTGATTGGCGCCTGCTTACCCAACCTCCCTGCCAGCCGCACTACCTCTCCATTGAGAAAATCGGTTTCAACAGTCCCCTGCTCGCGGGCAAGGCTCTGCCAGGTGGAACTCTGGGCTTCGGAGCTGATACTGCCCCGCAGCGGCTCGCTTATTTCCGGCCATTCTTGACTTACCTGCTCCTGGGATATCCAGTGTATATCAGCCTCGGCCAGAAGGTCGGTTAACTCTTTCTGCGCCGCCTGCATAACATGACCCATTTCACCCCACCTCGCATTGGTGATGGCTCCTATAGCGTTACCAAGATTACCCATGAGCTTGCCCCACTTATAAGGCATAACATCTTCACTCGTCCTGACGTAGAAGCTGGCAGTCCGCAGGTGTTCCGCCACTTTCTCAGCCACTTCGTCTTTACCCGTGGGATACCGTCCGATAATAAACCAGCCCGGCGGGTCGCGGCGGGCAATAATTTCTCCGTCTTCAAGATAAACAGAGCCTACCCGCACCATCGCACCGTAAACTCTGGGAAAGTACGCGGAGACAATCTCCTCGTTTCTCACCCCGTTCTGGAAACAAAACACGGGTATGTCATCGACAACCGCCTTCAGGTCTTTCATAGCTCCTTCCGTGTTCTGCCCCTTCATAGTCAAACAGACCGCATCATCAGGTCCGAACTCAATCTGTTCCGGTCCTGTAACAGCCGGAATGCTTAACATGTGAGTGCCCATAGGCGTAATGAATTTCAAGCCCTTCTCATTAATTGCGTTTACGTGACCGGGACGTCCAATCAATACCACTTCCTGACCTTTCAGATACAGGTGTCCACCCATCACGCATCCTATTCCTCCCGCTCCGTATATTATCAGTCGCATCTCTCCCTCCATTCCTACTTAAATAATGGCATAAAAGTTTCAGATTATGCAATTTCATTATCGGTTGTTTACATTCGTAGTTCGTGATAATCTAGTTGAAATATCAGATGCTCTCTGTTACGGGGGGTTATGACAGGCAATAACTACATCCTTGCTATAGACCAGGGGACCACTGCAAGCACCGCTTTACTGCTGAACGCGGAGGGCCAGGTGGTCTCCAGCGCCTCGCAGGAAGTCCGCCGTATCTATCCCGAGCCGGGCTGGGTGGAACAGAACCCGCAGGAACTCATCCAGTCATCGCTGACCGTAGCCACTGAAGCTCTGCATAAAGCCGGAGTTCCCGCTTCACAGGTCAGCTGCCTCGGGATTACCAACCAGCGTGAGACCACGGTCGTATGGGACCGCCGTACCGGCAAGCCGGTATATAACGCAATCGGGTGGCAGTGCCGACGCACCGCCGCACTGTGCGAAGAGCTTAAACAACGGGGTATGAGCAAACCCGTAAAAGAGAAGACGGGACTGATTATAGACGCCTATTTTTCCGCCACCAAAATCCGCTGGCTGCTGGACAATACCTCTGAAGGGCAGGAACGCGCCCGGCAGGGAGACCTGCTCTTCGGCACGGTGGACAGCTGGCTGGTATGGAACCTGACTGACGGCGCCGTTCATGTCACCGACTACAGTAATGCCAGCCGCACCATGCTCTTCAACATCCACACCCTGCAATGGGACAGCGATTTACTGGAAATGCTGGACATACCGGAGGCGGTCCTTCCCCGGGTAATGCCTTCGAGCCACGTCTACGGCGAGACATCCAGCGGTCTTATCGGTGACACCCGGATTCCTATCGGAGCCCTGGCTGGAGACCAGCAGGCAGCCCTCTTCGGTCAGGCATGCTACGAGACGGGTATGGCAAAGAACACCTACGGCACCGGCTCTTTCGTCCTGCTGAACACAGGCAGCAACCCGGTCCCATCCGAGAAAGGACTGGTAACAACAGTAGCCTGGGGACTGGCCAATGATGTAAGCTACGCTATGGAAGGAAGCATATTCATCACCGGGGCTGCCATCCAATGGCTGCGGGACGGACTCGGCATAATCAAGAATGCCGCTGAGACCGAGACTATGGCAGGTTCGGTACCTGATACCGGCGGTGTTTACTTCGTTCCTTCTTTCGTCGGGCTGGGCGCACCCTACTGGGATATGTATGCCCGTGGTACAATCCTGGGAATCACTCAGGGCACTACCAGAGAACACCTGGTCAGAGCCGCCCTGGAGTCCATAGCCTACCAGGCGAAAGCTGTTATCGAGGCTATGACGTCCGAAGCCGGACTCAGCGTTCCCATGCTCCGTGTAGACGGCGGCGGTACGGCTAACGGGTTCCTGATGCAGTTCCAGGCAGATATATTAGGAGTGCCTATTCAGGTGGCGGCGGTTGCCGAGACCACCGCTCTGGGTGCCGCCTATCTGGCAGGCCTGGCAGCAGGCTTATGGAAGGACACCGCCGAGATATCACAAAAATGGCGTGCCGCAAGTGTCTACGAACCCGAAATGTCCGGTGACCGTAGAGAAACCCTGTATTCCGGCTGGAAGCACGCCGTTGAGCGTGCCCTGGGCTGGGCTAAGAGTTAAACTGGAGGAAATTGTTTGAAGAGAGACCTGGATGCAATCGCCGGTGAGAGGTACGATTTAGTCGTGGTCGGCGGAGGCATTATCGGTACGGGTACTGCCCGCGATGCTGCATTACGCGGTATCAAGACGTTACTCCTGGAAAAGGAAGATTTCTCCTACGGCACCACGTCGCGTTCCTCACGCCTGATTCACGGTGGTCTGCGGTACCTGAGACACTTCGAGTTTAAACTTGTCAGGCAGGATATGAGAGAAAGAGAGGTGCTCCTGCATATCGCTCCCCATCTCGTTCACCCCCTGCCTTTTATGATACCCATCAATAGCTTGTCGGAACGACTGGTCATGATGATGGGTATGCGTTTGTACGACATTCTTTCTTTCGATAAAACACTGCCCTCTTATCACTACCATTCACGCCGGGAAACACTCGAGATGGAGCCGAACCTGGAAATGGAAGGCTTGAAAGGCTCCTATATCTTTTACGACTGCCAGATACCCTTTACCGAGAGGCTTTGCGTTGAAAATGTCATCAGCGCCGCCGGGCATGGCGCCTCCATAGCAAACCACGCCAGGCTCGTTGACGTCCTGAGAGACGGAGATACCGTAACCGGCGTTCAGGTAGAAGACACCCTTTCCAGAGAGGTATACCGGATAAAGACACGGATGGTTGTCAATGCCGCCGGTCCGTGGATGGACCTTGTGCACGGTATGATAGATACCCACTCAAAACCAATGTTGAGAAGGACGAAAGGAGTGCACCTACTGACACCCAGGGTGAGTAACAACGCTCTGGTACTCTTCGCCCGGAAAGACGGACGCCTCTTCTTTGTAATTCCCTGGGAAGGCTACTCCATTATCGGTACTACCGATACCGATTATGGCGATGATTCTGATACCGTGCGTGCTGACAAAACCGATGTAGATTACCTGCTCACCGAGGCGCAGCGGTCCTTCCCGGACTTGAAGCAAGAGGACATATTCTATACCTTTGCCGGACTACGCGCCCTGGCTGGTTCTGCTGGCGGCAGTACCTCCAACGTCACCCGCAGTCACAGACTCATCGACCATGAGAATACCGACGGCATAAAAGGCTTCATTTCGGTCATCGGGGGGAAAATCACCGGTTTCAGAGCTATCGCTCAGGAGGTGGTAGACCTGGCAGCCGGAAAGCTCGGTGTCAACTCACCCTGCCTTACAGCCGAGACTCCATTGCCCGGGACTCCGGCTCTTACCGCAGCGGAGCTGGAGCAGACGGCAAAGGAAAGCGGCCTGTCTCCGGAGACCGTAGCCCACCTCAATAACCTTTACGGTTCACGCCTTCTCCAGGTCATTGAAGTTGCGGGTAATGACGACCGGGCGAAACAACAGATTTGCCCGCATTCACGGGATATCATCGCCCAGATACGTCACGCCGTACAGTCAGAAGAGGCGCTTACCGTCAGCGATTTCCTGCTCAGACGCAGCGCTACAGGCCTCGCTTCCTGCCAGGGGGTTGACGCCGTAGAAACTGTAGCCGAGGAAATGGCGGGACTTCTGGGCTGGAGCACTACCGAACAGAAACGGCAGATTGAGGAATATCGCTCCTTTGTGGGCATGTGGCAGTATTTCAGAGAATAAGTTAGCAATACGCAATGTCTCCCCCTTGAATACGTAAGAATAAGTCTCCTGAGGATTGCCAGCATTAGTAAGACCCTGCCGCTACCAATCAGGTATCACCCTTAACGTCTTTGACACTTGAAACTGTTTCTTGATAGAATAGAATGGATTTGTGTTAGAAACAATCTACTAAAAAGAACAAATTTCAATTATATGTGTTCTCTATTTAGATAGGAGTAACTTAAACAAAATATCCCCAGACTCTGTTTTAAAGCAATTACCTCTCCGCAACACTGACTACCACGGGTAGTCAATTCATTCCCTTACATTAACCAACCGTTATCCGTTTTCAGAGATTATATTTAGAGGAATAGTCTGTCTATGGAAAAAGCGAGTATTGCATGCCAGAACGTGTGGAAGGTCTTCGGACCCAATCCCGAGAGCGTGTTTGCAATTGCTGAAGACGGTATGGACAAAGAGGAGATACTCGCGCAGACCGGACATGTCATCGCGGTAAAAGATGTCTCCTTTGAGGTCCAGCCAAACGAGATATTCGTTGTTATGGGGTTGTCCGGAAGCGGCAAGTCAACCCTCGTCCGATGTATAAACCGTCTAATTGAGCCTACCAGCGGCACTATCCTTGTTGACGGAGTTGATGTTGCTCAGATGGGTAAAAACGAACTCCGGGAACTCCGCCGGCATAAACTGAGTATGGTGTTCCAGAACTTCGGTCTCCTCCCCCACCGCACCGTAGAGGACAATGTTACTTTTGGACTGGAGATACGCGGAGAGCACGGCAGGACAAGACAGGAAAAGGTTGCCCAGGCACTGGAACTGGTGGGACTGAAAGGCTGGGGCAAGAGTCAGATATACGAGCTCAGCGGCGGCATGCAGCAGAGAGTGGGACTTGCCCGAGCCCTGGCATCGGACCCGGAAATACTCCTCATGGATGAGCCTTTCAGCGCCCTCGACCCTTTGATCAGGCGCCAGATGCAGGATGAATTTATTAACCTCCGGGACACGGTTAAAAAGACGGTCATCTTCATCACCCATGACCTTGCGGAAGCCTTAAAACTGGGATACAGAATAGCAATTATGAAAGACGGCGTTATAGTCCAGATAGGCACGCCGATGGAAATCGTCTCAAATCCTGCTGACGATTACGTTAAAGAGTTTGTCAGGGACGTCTCCCGCGGTGATGTACTGCCGGCAAGCAGTATTATGCAGAGACCGTCCGTCAGGGCAAGGGAAGGTGCCGACCTTAAATCCGTCCTGAATGATATGAAAAACAGAGAGGCTGATATGGCATTTGTCGCCGATAATTTTGGCAAGATGAAAGGCGTGGTTACCGCACCGCAGGCGGAAGCTTCTCTCGAGGAAGGTGTTGAAAAGGTAGATGATATAATACAGACCGAGTTCCCTCAGGCTTCCTCCGATACCTCTCTCAGCGAGTGCCTGCCGTTAATCGCCGAAGGTGAAATCCCCCTGCTGATTCTGGACGACAACCGGCACCTCCTGGGTATAATAACCAGGAAAGACCTGATTGACGCCATGCAGTCCGAAACCAGCGACAACAATAACGAGGAGAAGTAAAAGAACCTGCATTTATAAGTAGTTCTTATGACATCAGAAAAACAATCAAACAATACCGATACCGGACCGGAGAAGCAGACCTTCTGGCAGCGTCTCACTGCCGGTAAAGGCGGCAGGAAAGTGCCGCTGTCGGTAAAAATCGGCATCGGCGCGTTGTTAATGGTTGTCCTTATAATTATCACCCTCAGCCTGTACAACAATGTGCCTGTTGATGTATCAACAGGTGAATCCTTAGAACCAGGAACAATTATCAATTACCCAAAAGAATGGTCTTTCGGATGGGAGATAATCAAATTCATCGACATGGTTGTGGACTGGGTGGTAATCAACTGGGACCCTTTCTTCTCGGCTATCAATATTGTGGTGGTGCGTGGTATTTTAGGTCCACTGGAGGACTTCTTCCTGTGGATACCCTGGTGGTTTATTTTCATCATAACCGGTTTACTTGCCTGGCAGACGGTTAGTATTAAGTTTGCCGGTATTGTTATAGCCCTCTTAGGTATGATGTGTATCTTCGGGCTGATTGATCTGGGCTCGATGACCCTGGCTATCACCATCACATCAGCCTTGATATGTGTAGTTATCGGTCTACCCCTGGGAATAATCGCCGCCAAGAGTAATCGCTTTGATGGATTAATACGACCGATGTTAGACATGATGCAGACGATGCCCAGCTTTGTTTATCTCATTCCCGCGCTAATGCTATTCGGTCTGGGTAAGACACCGGCGGTAATGGCTACCTGTATCTACGCAATTCCTCCCATCATCCGCCTTACCAGTCTGGGCATACGACAGGTAGACGCCCAGGTCGTTGAGGCAGGCAATTCGTTCGGAGCTACAGCCTGGCAGCTACTGACCAAGGTCCAGGTTCCGCTAGCTATGCCTAACATTCTGGCAGGACTGAACCAGACAGTGATGATGGCTCTGGCAATGGTGGTTATCGCTTCTATGATAGGTGCCAGTGGTCTGGGAATAGAGGTCCTTTATGGTATCAGCCGGGTAGAAGTAGGCAGGGGATTCCTCGGCGGTATCAGCATCGTGTTTATGGCGATAATCCTTGACCGTATCAGCCAGGGATTTGCCAAGAGACCCGAAACCCAGCGTAACACCTTGTAGAAATAGTTTTCATATGTTATATAAGGCAACACAAAAACGGTGGATGAATTATCAGTCAATTCTGGGATTAACACGGAAGGAGGTGAGAAGAGACTGAAAAAAACTCTGGATAGCTTTTTATTTACCTGAGACGTACCGACGAAGAAAAAGCAATTCCGCATAGAGAAAAGGAGGTCATTTATAAAAATGCATATTGTGAAGTTACATTTGAAACGTTACCTGTTCCTTTGCCTGGCTCTGGTACTCGCCATTTCGCTGTTTGCCGGGTGTGCTGAAGAGGAGAAGACCACCATCAAGTTAATTGATGCCCAGTGGGA
>CAZBAN010000045.1:5964-16568 GCA_964489895.1 uncultured Dehalococcoidales bacterium | reverse complement strand
CCCCTCTCCAGCCAAGGGAAATCCTCATTTCTATACAATGTTTCAGGCTGGAGAGGGGTTCACCCTGAAAGGTTCACCCTGAAGGGTCAGGGGTGAGGTATATACCAATAACCAGATGCGAACAAGGCAATTGACTATGATTTAGAAATAGTGAATAGCAATTATTACGCGTATATAATGCTCAGGTCTTTATCTGAGGAAGATGGTTCTTTATGTGGTATCTTTTGCAGAAATCCTAGCTTGAATAAACGTACCCGGGCGGCTTCGGTCGAGACATCAAATGCCTCGGCGACCCGACCTGTAAGTTTGCCGGCCTGCTCTGAATCACTCGGAATCCAGCTAAATCCGCCCCATTCGTCAAGGCTTTGCCGAAACAGCTTTCGCATTAGTGAGAGCGGCATCAGGAGCGCTCCGCAGACATAGCTTGCCTGCCACTCCATCCAGTCAGAAACAGGTGCCTCGAGTATGCTATCCCGTCTGCACCTGAAGCCCATCGGAGTTTCAAGTTTATGAACGTACTTATTGCGAAAGTTGTTATATTTTCGTCTCTGAATTGTCAGGTTTTTTTCTAGGTCTACCGCCTGTTTTACAATATTGTTATAGTCCCATAAAAACGTGTGGAATTTCACATGACCGTACTCGTGGGCAAGCGTCGTCCGCAGACGGTCGTGCCTCCAGCTCTCCAGAGACAGTTCCCGGGCAATCTTTACCACCGGCTTTTTATGCGGAAAGAAGTCCGTCAGTCCTTCAACATCCTCGCCCAAGCCGGAGAGGTCGGCGTACAAATCCAGGTCTGACGTGTCCTGTTCTATCATTATTGTCAGGTCATCGGTTGAAATGGGGAAGCAGCTTATGCCGTATTTCTTTTCCAGGAATTTCGAGACTATCCGCTCGCATTCGATATCCAGTTCTTCCCGGTCGTAGTAGGGCCGCCAGCGAAAGGTGCCGGTCTCGTCTCTTATCCACTTCATCCTTCTTTACCACCTCTGCGGTAACTCCGGGCAAAAGCCTTGAACGCTTCCTGTACCTGCTCGGGATTATCCGGGGCGACCTGGCGGTATTTCGGCGGGATTTCATGGGCAAGGAAGTAAAAGTATTCCTCGGGTACATCCAGTACCCTGGCAAACTGGCTGATAAGATAATCACCGGGAGGGTTGCGGCGGTCCCTTTCGATGTCGTTCAGGTACTGCGGTGATATCGGGACACCGTCTTCCTTTATTATCATTGAAGCCAGCTGTTTCTGGCTTAGCTGTTTTGATTTCCTCGCTTCTGAAATAGCTCGACCGAATGACATATCTATTCTCCCGTTTCAGGTTTCAGTGTCCGCTAATCAGCATATCTGCTTATGGAGTGTTTGTCAATATTACCTTCTTCCAGCCCTGCTGTTTTTCCAGCTTATTATCACTGTAGTTCATTTCCCGGGAAGCGGATAAGGACTAAATTCTGTCTGTTAACACTTTTCGAGGACGCGTTCCGTCAAAAGGCGGCGTCGCTGGTTCAGGTTGTCGCCGGTTGCCGGACGTTTCAGGTACCTCTCACATACGACCGCTGCATATTTCAATTCATCTACCGCCTGTGTTAAATCGATGTCAGTCAGAGTAAGAAGAGTGTAGTAAAACGGGAAACTCCGCCACCTGCCTGTACCATCGCGACGTTGCTTCAGGACTTTCAGCCCTTCCGTCAAACGTGCTTCCTGGTTGTCAAGCCCCCCTGCTGTCAGATGGCGCCACAAGGACACCGAACACTTACCACATCAGTAAAAACCTGTTGTCGTGCTTAACCTCGCCATCATAACACCGGCAGCTCGTTGCAACGCTTCCCGAACGTCACTATCAGGTACGTCAAGCTGCAGAAGTGCCCGGCAGGTTTCTTCGCCGAGGATATGCTTTATGGCAGCCTTTGATACTATTATTTCGCCGGAGAAAAGCCGTACACCGTGAGTAAGATCATGTTCGGTTGGAGCGAACATACCGTGATATGAGCCGGGTTTGCCCTGTCTTCCGGCAAGCCACCTCGCTACCCTGTCCTTATCCGGTTGGGAGAGGGGTTTTTCCATGAAGAACGCTTCATTCAGATTATCCAGGGTAAGATAAAGACTGTTATGATTTATTATATCCATCAGAACCTCCTCATAGAGCTTCAACTATCTTCTCCAGTGACTCGAGTCCGACTTTTTCATTGTCTCTGGCGTTCCTGAGGTGTGCTGCCGCCTTTTCGCAGCGTTTCTTGTCGTTTATCTCGTTTCCCGGCGGGAAGGGCATAAGCTCTGCTACTCTCGCCAGGTGCTCGTAAACCGTGCCGTACCGGTCAGCCGCGTCCTGAAGAAGCGTGCCCGCTGCTCCGTTCAGGCGCCGGCTGGCTTCTCTCAGGAACCTCTCTCCAAGACCCCGGCACTCAGCCCATACCATCGAGTTATAGGACATCCCCGTTCCGTCGGCTGTCCCGGCTTCCAGCGTGTCTATCCAGGTATCGTAACCGGCTAGCCCGGCGCGGTAATTCGGGAATATCCATTTCTCGGGACCTCTGGTATATTCCAGGGCGAATTTGAGCGCTTCTTTAACGGTCCTGGCGTCGTCAGCGGCTTTCCCCGGGCGGACGCTGTACACCTCCAGGATGCCGATGTCGGTATCGCCAAGCTTCTGCCATGGCTTGGGGCCGTTGTCCGGTTTGCTTGCCGGACCCGCATAGTAATAACCGACGTCATCATAACCGTGAATTATATAATACTCGGGTGCTTCCAGTTCGAAGCCGTAGCAGGGTACTCCCTTGTCGATTGCCTCCCTGACCATGTCCCAGGCTTCCTTTTGTTTGATACTAAAATCGTCCTGCGACTTATGGGCAACCACCTTCTTGAACTCATAACCGGCATTCTGTCCGAGTTGCGTCATCATCTGCGTGTTCCACGCAGTCGGTCCGCTCGGTCAGACCATATTGACGCACATATTTATGATGAAAGCGTGCCCGGTCGCTCCGAAAAGCCAGGCATCGGTGACATCCAGGTCCAGGTAATTCAGGCAGCCCTTGATACAACCCAGGTGGGTGACGTTCATCGGTTTCCACCGTAAATTTTCCAACTGCTTTTTCATTTCAACCTCCTTACTACCGGAAATTGCTCCTGTCCTCTTATAATATCCGGGCGTTATCTGGAAATGTGTCTTGAAACTGCGTGTGAATGCTTCCTGCGACCCGAAATGATAGTCGAGGGCTGTGTCCAGTATGTTCTTACCTGCCAGGATTTCACGGGCAGCCTCCTCCAGCCGGAGTTTTCTCAGGTACGAACCGGGAGTCTCGCCGGTGAGTTCCATAAACACCCGCGTGAAGTGAAAGAGTGAATAACCGGAGTCCCTGGCAATATCATCAACGCTTATTCCCTCTTTCAGGTTGGCTTTCATGAAGCGAATGGCTTTTCCGATAACGTTCTTATAGCCGTCCATAGCTTCTACTCGCTCCAAGTATAGCATAGGACAAACCGCAAGTTTTGATTATTTTTGCTATAGTGCCTTATGCAACTACTTCCTTCAACCAAAACCGAATATTGCCCTGAGAAATAGTTACCGCAGGTGTTGACATCGGTAACCGATATAGTAAATAATTTATATAGGGTTACTAGTAAAGGAGATAGTCTAAATATAAACATGCGGCTCGTAAGGAGACGCATTTTTATTGGATAAAAGGGTTTACCTGTCGTCAGTAGTACTGATGGTTAAAAATAAAAATTATGGAGCTAACCGGAGAGAATAGCCCTTTTTTGTTTTTATCTCCACCGACAACCCTGACGGTCTGGAAGGGATACTATCCCCGCAAGCTTCCATTGTTCGCAAGAAATTTGTGCAGGAGGTTTCACTATGACTTTTAACAGGGAACTGACACGGCGCGATTTTCTCAAATTATCGGCAGGCTCTACGGCAGCTTTAGGCTTGCTGCTTTTCAGGTTTCCCAATTTTGAAAAGTTATTTGCTGCCTCCGTAGCCGAGTATCCCGTCATCTGGATACAGGGTGGAGGTTGCAGCGGATGCTCCGTGTCCGTCCTCAACAGCCTCAGTCCTAAAATCCAGGACGTGCTGGTAAACCAGGTAGTTCCCGGAAACCATGTCAGTCTGCGCTTTCACCCGACGGTGATGGCAGCTTCCGGAGAGATGGCTATTAAAGCGATGGATGATACCGCCGCGAAAAAGGGTGGTTATATACTGGTTGTCGAGGGTGCTATACCTACGAAGGACGGCGGCATTTACTGCGAAATCGGGGAAAGGGACGGACAGGGCAGAACAATGCTGGAAAGTCTTATCACTCTGGGTGCTGACGCCATGGCGGTTATTGCCATTGGCGCCTGCTCTACTTTCGGCGGTATACCCGCGGCGGAGCCGAATACCACCGGCTGTAAAGGAGTCCAGGTGATATTCAACGAGAACGGTATAAAAACCCCGGTAATCAATCTTCCCGGCTGTCCTCCTCATCCGGACTGGTTTGTGGGCACGGTAGCTACCGTGCTCATCGGCGGACTGGGAGCGGTAGAGGTGGATGATATCGGGCGTCCCACTGCTTTTTATGGGAAACTGATACATGATAACTGCCCGAGGCGGGGCTATTTCGACGCCGGGAAGTTCGCCAGGAAATACTCCGAACCGTACTGTCTCTACGAGCTTGGCTGTAAAGGACCGGTGACCTATGCCGACTGCCCGGTAAGGCTGTGGAATGGCGGTACCAACTGGTGCGTTGGCTCTGGTGGTCCCTGCATCGGCTGCTGCCACCCCGGCTTTCCAGATAAAGTATCGCCAATGAAATCGGTAGCTCAACTGTATAACGTAACGCCGCCGAGCTGGCTGCCGCCGATAGAGGAAGAGAAAGAAGCCGGAGGTTTTTCACCCGGCTTGGCTGCCGGTATAGGAGCAGCCGCCGGTCTGGCCGCCGGCGCTTCAGCGGTAGCACTGACCAAACGGGGGTCTAAATCCAGGGAGAAATCGGAGGATTAACGATGGCATCAACTAGGCGAGATTTCCTCAAACTAATCGGTGCCGGTACCGGAGCCGCACTCTTATCAGGTATAGCGAGCACCGGTAAAGCGAAGGCTGCCCGTTCTTCAAGTATGACGGAGAGCGCAGGTAAAGCCATGTTATATGACTCCCTGAGGTGTGTCGGTTGCCGTGCCTGCCAGAATGCCTGTAAGGACTGGAACGGTCTGCCCGCAGAGTCGGAGGACTTCGGGTTTATCTATGATAATCCTCCCGGACTCTCGGCAAAGACCTGGACGCTGATAAAAGCCAGGGAGTACACGTTTAACGGCAGCCCGGCGCTGCTGCTGTGTCGGTACCAGTGCATGCACTGCACCGAAGCAAGTTGCGAGTCGGTATGTCCCACCGGCGCCATCTCGCATCAGGGAGCGGCGGTGGTAATCGACCAGGAATGGTGCATCGGCTGCGGTTACTGCGTCCAGGCATGCCCTTTCGATGTCCCTCACAAGGAACACGGGCTTAACTCGGGTCCTGCCAGAAAATGCACCTTTTGCGTTGACCGTCAGGCTGACGGTCTTGAACCTGCCTGTGTTGACGCCTGTCCGGCGGAAGCCCTTTTGTACGGTGAACGGACTGAACTCATAGCTTACGCTAAGTCCAGGGTCGCAGCCCTGAGGAGAGGCGGCTACCCGGACGCTAATCTATACGGTGAGAATGAAATGGGCGGACTTCACGCATTATATATACTGGCTGAACGACCTTCAATCTATGGTCTGCCGGAGATACCGACGGTGGCTACGTCAAAGGTGGCGTTTCAATGGTTAAGCGGCGTTGTTGCCGCCATTGTGGTTGCCGTGTTGCCTTTCCTGATTATTTTCAGGCGGAAGAATAAAGCTACTGAACCTGCTACTCAGGTTAGCGATGAAAGTGCAAGGGAGTGATAGTTTATGGCAAAGATAGTAATTGACCCACTTACCAGAATAGAAGGCCACCTCAAGATTGAAGTCGTGGTGGAAAACCAGGTTATAAAAGAGGCGAAATCCAGCGGCGCCTTATTCAGGGGATTTGAGATATTACTCCGCGGGCGTGACCCCTACGACGCCCAGCACCTGACACAGCGTATCTGCGGAGTGTGCCCGACCGCCCATGCCGGCGCCGCGGCACTGAATCTGGAATCCGCATTCGGCATTGCGGATAAGGTTCCGGATAACGGACGTATCGTACGTAACCTGATTCAGGGCGCAAACTTCATCATGTCGCACATCATTCACTTTTACCACCTGGCAGCCCTTGATTACGTGGACGTCACCAAGGTTGCTAACTACGATGGAAAAGACCCGACGCTTAATTCGGTAAAGGATTTCATTACCCGGGCGCTCGATGCCGGCGATATGTCCATGCTGGGACCTTTTTACCCCCGTTATGAGGGTGATTACCGGCTGCCGGACGACGTTGATATGGCGGCGGTGGCGCACTACGTGGAAGCCCTCAACATGCGCCGCCTGGCGCATGAAATGTCGGCGATATGGAGCGGCAAGATGCCCCATAACGTGGCTATCGTTCCCGGCGGCGTGACGTCGACTCCCACGGTTGATGAGATTGCCGATTTCCTCTGGAAACTGCAGGAGTTACGCAATTTCATCGATAACGTGTATGTTCCCGATGTGCTGGCGGTAGCCGGGGTTTATTCGGACTATTTCGAAATAGGCAGAGGCTGCGGCAACATGCTCGCCTTCGGCGTCTTTGACCTTGAAGCCGATGAAACGGACCTGTCTAAACGGAAGCGGCTGCTCACACAGGGAACGACCTCCGCCGATACCCTGGCATACAGTCCCCTCGACCCGTCACAGATAACCGAAGACGTTAAAAATAGCTGGTACAGCAGCGGGTCAGGGCTTCATCCCAGTAAGGGCGAGACGGAACCGGACCATGATAAAGAAGGTGGCTATAGCTGGATAAAAGCGCCCCGGTATAAAGGTGAAGTATATGAGGTCGGCCCTTTAGCGCGGATGGCGGTCTCTTACGCCGCCGGTGAGCCGACGGTGCGGAAACTTATCGATGATACCCTGGCACGTTTCAACGCTTCTCCGGCGGTTCTTTTCAGCGTACTGGGGAGACACGCCGCCCGGGCTCTGGAGTGTAAATTCATTGCGGATAATATGCCGGACTGGCTACTACAGATAAAGCCAGGCGAACCCGTGTTCGCCGAATGGGAGACGCCTGAATCGGCAGAAGGCGTGGGAATCTGGGAAGCCCCGCGGGGCGTACTCGGGCACTGGATAGATATAAAAGACAGCAAAATTAAAAATTACCAGTGCGTACCTCCCACGAACTGGAACGCCTCTCCGCGTGATGACAGAGGCGTGCCCGGACCCATCGAGCAGGCGCTTACCGGCATCAGGGTGAGGGACGAGAGTAATCCTTTTGAGATTGTACGTATCGTGCGCTCCTTCGATCCCTGATTGGGCTGTGCGGTGCACGTGATTGCACCTGACGGCCAGACGATGGGTGAGTTTCGCGTTATATAAGAACGTGTTAAAGTAAACTATGAAAGATATATCTGAGGGGCAGAAGCAAAAAGACTCTGCCCCTCAACCTTCTATTCTTATACTGGGAGTGGGCAATATCCTTCTGGGTGACGAGGGAGTGGGTGTGCGTACCATCGAAGCCATGAAGGATAGGGAGCTGCCCGATAATGTCGAGCTTCTCGATGGCGGCACGGCATCCATAGATATTCTCGAATATATTAAATACCGTGAGAAGGTTATCATCATCGATGCCGTGCAGGGTGGAGGTAAGCCGGGAACGATATACCGTTTCACGCCCGATGACATCCAGACCCGGAAGCCGATATACACTTCTCTACACCAGGTCGGAATACTGGAAGCCCTCTCCACGCTCAAGTATACCGGAGGTACTCCGGAGGATATCACCATTTACGGAATCGAGCCTGAATCACTGGAACCGAGCCTGGAACTATCGCCTGAAATAGCGGCGATAATACCCCGGGTGATAGAACTCGTGCTCGGTGAAATCTAAATACTTATAAACCTTATATTTCGGCTTTGTTTCGGTTGAAAAATGAAGTACTCGCCCTCCTTCAGCGAAAGCACAAAGCACGAAACCCGAAATCTTAAATATTACTACTTACTTGAATTTTGGATTTAGATATTAGTGTTTAGTATTTTCCCTTTATGTCCCGATAAGGGCGGTAACCTGTGAAACATCCTCTATATTTTCGAGGTCCAGTATCATGTCTTTGATACGGGATGCCGTTTCATCGTCGTAATGGGCGGTCTCGGCGCAGTCCATGTACTTAGCCTCGAATTCTTCGGGGGTCTGGGGGTTTTGAGGTTCACCCCGCGGGTGCGCCACCCTGCAACTGTATACGCTGCCGTCATTCATTTTCAGGATTACCTCCTGAGAGCCGAAAACACCGTCCAGGCGTTCCTGCTCTTCAGCCACGACCTTAACTTTTTTCATCAACTGGAGGGTATCGGGTTCCTTAACGCTCTCGTCGGTGAAATCTCTTATCCTCAGTTTTCCTTTGATGAGTGTCCGGCATAGACAGTATGTCAGGTTGAATCTCCCCTCTACCCCGCTTTGCGGGTCGGGATGGGAACTCTCTCTACCCAGTATGGAAGGAACGTGGAACTCTATTTCTGCTATTTCTTTCCAGTCGACCGAGTGTTTCTCCCTGAGCTGCAACGCCGCGTCCGAGCCGAAATGGCTTATATGGGCGCACGGAAACGCCTTGAACATCAGACCCGGCTTGACGATATTCCACGGATTGCCCAGAGCCTTGAGGTTTTCCTCCATTCTTTCCTTGCTAACGGGCTCTGTGGTGCCGGTGTATGCGTTGTAAAATCCCCCCGGAATCTCGATTATTCCCTGGCGGCCGCTGTACCCTTTCTGTGCCAGCAGACCGGCTTCAACCCCGTTTCTGGCGGCATTGCCGGCGTGCAGGTGTCCTGCCATCGCGCCGAAATTTCGTATCAGGCCGCTTGCCAGAGACGCCGCGATGCCGAACGCCGTCACGGTCCGGTTTTCGTCCAGTTTCAAGACCTTGGAGACCGATGTTACCGCTCCCATCACTCCCAGCACGCCCGTCCACTCCCAGCCCCTGCTGCCGACGAAGCTTTCCCTTGTCAGCAGTCCTATCTGACCGTAAGCCTCGACTCCCAGGCAGTAAGCCGTTATCAGGTCCCTGCCCGGTATGTGGAGTTTCTCGCCGACCGCCAGTGCTGCCGGCAGGGTCCCCGTGGTGGGATGTGCCAGTCCGGCATCGGGAAAGTCCAGGCAATCGTCGTAATCGAGGACATGTCCGGCGCTGCCGTTAGCCAGCGCTGCCAGGGAGCAGCTGGCATTATATCTCTGTCCTATGACCGTGGCTTCAGGAGCCGAGTCACTTTCCCTGACCAGTTCGCTTATTATCCTGCCGGATGGGTCCTGACTGCCGGCCATTGCCACGCCGATAAAATCGAGTATGGCGAATTTGGCTGCCGTGACCAGTTCCGCGGGCAGGTCTTTATAGTCGGTTCCGGTGATGAATTGAGATAATTTTTCTGTATACATTTTGCCCTCCTGACGTTTTTTGAAAACAGGCAAAACGCTTCGTGCAGTCCTGTCTAGAGAAAGGCAAAGTGAATATATTCCTGTGATGTCCCTTTGTCAAGGACAGGCTAAGCCTGATGCTGTAAAAATTAGACTCATTAATATTGCCGTTATTGAGCCAGCTTTATCCCTGGCTTCTGTATGGCAATGTGAGAAAATGAAGAGTCTTCAGTTGCCCCGTGCCAGTGAACCTCACCCGGTGCTATAAAAATAACCTCGCCCGGTGTTACGATTTGCTCTGTTTCCCTGGTGGCTACGATACCTTTCCCCTCGGTAACATAAAGAATCTGTTCAGAGGTATGTGTGTGGAAGTTGAGTCTGGCTCCCGGACCGAAGGTTACCAGCAGAACACCAAATCCTCCTGTATCTCCGGCATCAATCAATGCCTTTCTGAAGACGGGACCCCTGCCGACGATTTCATCCTCGGTTTTGACGGCTTCCACGCTGTTGCTGTTAACAACTATCATTTTCACTCCTTTAGGCTCTTAATAAGTCTATTTTCTACTCAGGCGAACGCACCGTTACTCCTGTAGCTTCTTCCAGGGGTAGTATTACGGCGTCGACCCCTTTATCCGCATAGCCCGCCATCATAGTATCATGAAGGTCCTTCTGGACAGCCAGTCCTACGGGGAGAGGTACATTGTACTCCTTCCCCAGGTCAAGTACCAGACCGATATCTTTATAAGCGAGACCAACACTGAATCCAGGCTCGAAATTACCTTTAAAAGTGGTATTTGGGTACTGCTGCATGCACCAGTTATTGCCGGTACTGGCTGATATTATCTCCCACAGCACCTGGGGGTGGATACCACCCTTGACGCCGAGGACGAAGCCTTCTGCCGAGATTGAGTTACATCCTAATGAGATTAGATTGTTGACAAGTTTGGCGACGTTGCCACAGCCGGCATCACCTACGGGGAATATCTTCTTACCCATAGTTCGTAGTATCCCTTGAATCTTTTTCGTAGCGGCCGGGTCGCCTCCCACCATGATGGTTAAGGTACCCGTTTCAGCCCCCTGTGTCCCGCCGCTCACCGGGGC
>CAZBAN010000045.1:0-5864 GCA_964489895.1 uncultured Dehalococcoidales bacterium | reverse complement strand
AGCGGAATGGCTGCTTCTTTATTCAAATCATGGATGGTCAGTCTATATCCTGCATCCAGTATCCGACTGGACATACGCTGTCCCATCCGACCGACACCGATAAAACCTATATTCATAGCTACCTCCGGTGGTGATTGTGTAACAATGTTTTCGGCACAGTTTCAGGGAGCCATCACCCGGCTGTATTCTCCCCGCCGAACCTACTTTATTTCCGTTTCGGTGCTCGTGTCAATCATCAGGTAACTTGGTTCTATTCACGACCAAATGCAAACAGAACGTATAACATGGTAAGATTATTCTCGTGTTCTTAGGTCTCCGGGAAATATTAGGAAGTTGATATGGCCCGCTAAAATGGGCTTATTAGATAAAAAGGAGAAACAGATGATAATAAAATCCTATAGTCATGTAGGGCATATAGTTAAGGACATTAATAAGGGGATAGACTTATACACCAGGGTATTCGGACTGGCGCCGCAGTGGTCAGACGTAATGCAAATCCCGGGGGGCAGGACTTTTATGATTACCGTGGGCAGTAACGCCATCGAGCTTATCGAGCCCACTGACTCGGAGCATCGTGTCGGTAAGTTCCTGGAAAAGCACGGCGAAGGTCTGTTTCACCTGTCCTGTCAGGTTGACGATATCGATGCCGCGGTCAAATCACTGAGAGAAAAAGGGGTAAACGTGGAAGACCCCAGGTTCATTTTACCGACCCGGACCGAAGGACCGAGAATCGCCTTTCTGGAGCCTGAATCGGCTTGCGGAGCCTATATCGAGCTTGCCCAGGAACCGGAATAATTGACATAATGGCCAGAGGGGTGGCTATACAGGACCGCGCCCGGCTGGTCCACCGTCAATCCGTATTAACTGTCCGTTGATATAGCCGGCGGTTTCGTCGGATGCCAGGAACACCACCAGATTGGCTATATCTCCGGGCGTGCCCAGACTCGGTCCCGGTTTATCATCCGTGGGCACAACGGGGGCTCGGGATGTATCGATATTCCCCGTGCGCATTATGCCTCCGGGGACTATGGCGTTGCACCGTATCTTCTTTGGACCGTAAGCAGCAGCTATTGCAGTGGTAAGCGAGTTGACCCCGGCTTTGGATATAGCGTAGGCATGTCCGCTGGGACCACCCGCCATCGAAGCTATCGAGGACGTATTGATGATGCTCCCGCCGCCGCGCTTCAGCATCTCCGGCACCACCGCCCTTATCGTAAGAATATAGCCGCGGAGATTAACCGCCATCGTATGGTCGTATACCTCGAGGTCCAGGGTGACGATGTCGTTGCCGTAGTCTATACCTATTGATTTATCAATGGCGCCGATGGCGGCGACGCTGTTGTAAAGCACGTCTACACCGCCGTACTTCTCCAGGGTAAATTCAACCATTGCCTTTACGTCAGCCTCGCTCGATATGTCCATTTTAAAGGCAGCGGCATCCCCGCCCGCTTCCCGGATTTCGGACGCCACTGCCTCGGCACCTTTGATATTCAGGTCTGCCAGGACCACCCTGGCGCCTTCCTTCGCCATCAACCTGGCAGTCTCGGCGCCCATATTGGTGGCGCCGCCGGCGCAGATTGCCACTTTTCCGTCAAGCGTTCCCATAACATCTCCTCTGGTATCCCATAGATTTCTACAAACGGGTTGTTATAGCATGAGCCTTGCACTAAGAGTACATCTCTCTTGTCATTCTGAGCCCCGATGAAATCGGGGGCGAAGAATCTCAACTGATTTCTTCTGAGATAAGATTCTTCGTCATCCGCCTGGACGGATTCCTCAGAATGACAATTAAGGCAAAGTCTTTAGCATGTACAACCCTGTAACAGTATAAGTATTCTGTTGTCTTTTCACCGGTACTTGAGTATAATTCCGATGTTCGGCTCCGACCATGATAGAAGTCTGAATAGAGAAATGTCAAACCTGATAAAAAGCAGAAAGAAATCAGCAGGTGGGGGAAAATCATATGGAAAACTCGCTGGATATAGCACCGCTTTCGGTAGATAAAACAGGAATGGAGCGCGATGCGCTGGCTGGTGACGTAGCGGTTATTACCGGTGGCGGAGGTAATATAGGTCTGGCGACGGCAAGGTCGCTTGCCTGGCTGGGCGCAAAAGTGGTAATCGTCGAACTGAATCCGAAAACAGGTGACGCCGCAGCAAACCTCGTTAACCAGGAGAATGGAGACGGTACGGCTCTTTTCGTTGAAACTGACATTACCCGCGGAGACAGCGTGAAGGCTATGGCTGAAAAATCTTTTACTGAATTTGGCAAGGTGGACATACTGGTACACGCCGCCATGGATATGAGCCTCGGCGACCGCATTACGAATACAACAGCCGATGTGCTGGACAGGCAATATGCAATCTCCACTCGCGGCGCCCTGCTGTGTATCAGGGCTTTTCTTCCGGGGATGCTGGAGCGGGGTCACGGTACCATCACGTATCTGGCGAGCGCTTTCCGGTATCCCACGGCACCCAGCAGCTACTGTGCTGCTAAGGCAGCTACCAGTTCGCTCATGCTGTCGCTGGCGGAGGAATTGGGCGACGTGAAAGACTCCGGTATTGCCGTCTTTACACTGGTCCCGGGCTGGGTGGGAAGACCTCCCCCGGTTGACGCAAATGCAGAGAAAAAGGACATACCGGGAGAACGCAGGAAATTTCCGGGAGCTAATGTCGGATACGAAGAACGGATGCCGCCCGAGGACCTCGGAGCCGCACTTTCCTATGCCATCGTTCATGCCGCGGAGATACACGGCTCCGGAATTACGGCAGGCCAGGTACTCAAACACATTAACTGGAAGTTTCCCAGGCCGGACCTCGTTCCGGAAGTGGATTTTGCCCGGATAAGGGACGGCGTTGCCGTGAGAATGTTCGGCTATCTGGGCCAGGGCTTCGCCAAGCAGGGAGACCCGACAGTTTCCATCGACAGGGCTGATGCTCAGGATGGCGAGTCGATGAACTTTCTAACGCTTATGGGTTTACAGGGTGAGTAACACTCAAAAGCTGCTCGCCCGATATGTACAAAAAATACCAGACTCAAAATGTATATATTGTGAGTATTAAAAAACTTATTGAGGAGGAAAGCCATGTCCATGATTAAGGACGTATTTATGCTGTACTCGGCAGACTTGCCGAACGAGCTGCCCTCTTTCGAGAGGTGGTACCTGAGATACCACGCTGCGGAAGTGATGTCCAACCGGGGACCGCTGCTCGTCCGTTTTCTGGGCTACCGCCCGCTCCCGGTTATACCTGAAGCCCTGGATTATGGCTACTATAACCTGCGTGTCACCGAAGCCTGGTTCCGGAGCGTGGAAGAGAGACCGGCGATGGTGATAGGAAAGCCCAGCGGCATCCTCGACTACAGGTGGCAGGCGCCGTGGATGGAAACAGGCCTGCCCAAACCCGGTCCGGAGCCGATACCCTCGGTCTCGCTGACCGTCCCTACCCAGCCTACCGATGTTTTCCTTGCCGGCAAGTACACCGCCGACGAGATGCCGATACTTCGCTGGTATATCGCTATTAAGTATCCAGAAGGAGTCCCGGTTGAGGAGGGAGAAGACTGGTTCCTCAATGTCCACTCGAAGGAGGTCCTGGAGCAGCCGGGGCTTACCGCGTATTTCAGCAGCAGGGCAATTGATATGCCGGGTCGACCGGCGACCTGGGTGCGGCTGGTCGAGCAGTGGTACGCCGACTTCAATGGCTGGAAGAGGTCGGTAATCGATTCCCCTCCTAAATACACCAGACCGTCCTGGGCAAAATACGATAAATACCCCTTCCTGGAGCCTTACGTTGATTTTGCCAGCACGTTCCTCATGGAGAGAGCCGACCATGACTACCTGAAAGAGGCAACTCCGTATCCTTAGGCGGTGGGAGTAGGTAATCAGGAAAGCGGAATGCTTCCGGCTGTATAACTGTCCTGTCTGGTCTGCCTGCGGTCGCGAATTTGAAGACCGTGTTGATAACCCTGAACGCAGGCAGTGTCGTGGATGTGATTATAGTCTCGTTTCACTGTAAACGGGTGCCATCAGGAGATGCCCCCACAAAATGGGTTTATCCACCTTCTTAAACGTAATCGGCAGGTGGGGCAACCCCTTGGGGACATAGACAACGCAGGCTTTATTGATTATATGTTTCTCCTCGTCCTCGCCGGCGCCTAACGTTATCTCAATTTCTGCTCCGAAATCAAACATATTTTCCGGGTTACCCCCGACAAAATATATGAACTCGTCGACATCATGTGTATGGGACGGGTGTCCCGGTTGCGCCGGATCACTGGGTTTTGTCATGCCCACAAACGCAAATTCAACAGGGATTGTATCAATCAGGCTTGAATTTACTTTCATTATTGGTGGCGATGGCTTTTTCGCTGCTTCAGGTGGCATTTCGGGTGGCGGAGCCGTAGACGGAGCCGCGGCTTGTGGTTCAATCAGGATATATTTCCCATATTTGGTTGTCATTTTCTATAACCTCCTTCACTTGTACTTATTAATATTTTATTAGCCATTCATTTTTTAGTAGGTATCATACTTTAAGATTTAGTAACGTCTAAAAACTCATTTATTATTGCTTCAGAAAACTCTATATCATTTATATGGGCATCAATTTCTTTGATTGTTATAGTTTCCTTCAGGGATTTTTTCAGAGAACTGACAAAAGCTGCGTCAGCCACAGGGTCATAAAAGTTATTACCCTCGCAGTCAATAGAGGAAAAACCCCGGACTGGAATCAGAAATCTCACCTGTCCGGTGGCATTATTTAATTTTTTGCTCACCGCCACCGCTACCTGACTTAACTCTTCGGCATTTAGTCTTGGTAAAGTCGCCTGTGGGTTGTGATAGCAGATAATCCTGTCACGGTATTTTTCAGGTACCGTCTCGGGGGCGAGGAAGTTTATTATATCGACACATCCGGGAGTTACAACCTGAGGAATCCCCATCTCTCCCGCAGCCTCCAGCCGGTTCGGACCGGCCGAAGCCATTCCGCCGAAAAGCTCGTTTCCGATTTCATTCAGTCCCAGTTCAATAACTCCTTTTACCGGGTAACTTCTCACCATCTCTTCAAAAGTCTCTCCCCCGACACCGATAGTATGAAATACTCCGACTTCAAATCCTCTGTCCTCAAGGAGGGACTTAACTTTTAGCCCGCATCCGGTAGATAGACCGGTCATGGTCATGAATACGAGTGGTTTATCAGACACCTCCGGCTCTGCCATCTCCATCATACCTGTGATAGCGCCCACCGCTTTATTTAAAGCGTCTATCGTCAGTCTATTCAATCCGGCAATATCAGCCATCGAAGGCATGATAACTATATCTCTGGTTCCCACGTACTTTCTGATACCCGCCTGAACAATCTTCTGCGATGAGAGCATGAATTTGGGGACACCGACAGGGAGCTCCCTCAGGACTGCCGAGGCTACTCCAGAGCCTGTTCCACCGCCGATTGATAGCACCCCTTGAAACCTGCCGGAGTTGTATAAATCCCTGGCTATCTTTTTTGCTCCTGCCGTCATGATTTCCGTTGCCGGGCCTGCCTCGTTGATAGCCCTGACCTTTTCTATCGAGGTACCGGCTGCCCGGGCTACATCCCCGGCGGTGATATCGGCATCGAAATAGGCTTCCTCCAGGCAGCCAACATCCATAACCAGCGCTTTATAATTTCTTCTGCTATCGATGAGCTGTTTGACATACTGGAGTTCAGGTCCTTTTGAATCAAGCGTACCTATGCACAGGATTACTTTCTCCACGGGCATACCCTCCCGTTTATATTTAACTGAATAATCAGCCTTTTCCCAGATTGTACTCGCTCTATATTAGACCCGTCCCTGAACTAAGATTCCCATAGTTAAGGTCGGATATCAAAAAC
>CAZBAN010000044.1:4532-17329 GCA_964489895.1 uncultured Dehalococcoidales bacterium | reverse complement strand
CAGGTTGTGGCCCTGGAGATCGAGGGTTCAAATCCCTCCACTCACCCCACAATATCCCTTAATCAGTAGGTATAACATTCAGCCTGCCTTTATCTTATACTCGCTAAAAATAATAAGCTCATTATTTCCATCCATTGTCTACCGGCTTAACCTCTGGTATGCTTGATTACAATAAAATGGATGAGTTACCAGACAACAGCGTCACTGAGAGCTTCACCGGGAAACTGACCCACACTACTTTCATCAAGATTACCGTTTTTGGTTTTGGTCTGTCGGTTCTATGGGCATGCGTACATTCAGTCATCCTGCCGATACGGTTGCTGGACTTTGTTCCGGAAGCGCAAAAAAATACCTACCTCGACCTCCTCATTCTGGCCGGTCTGTTTCTGGCGATGATTGTCCAGCCCGTAGCCGGGGCGATAAGTGACCGGTCCGGTATCAAATGGGGGCGACGCCGCCCATACATACTTTTAGGTGGCCTACTGGTCTTACTCCTTCTTCCCGGCATCGGCTTAACCGGTAGCTACGCTACCATTTTCATCGTTTATTGCTTTCTTCAAATCAGCTCCAATATTGCCCAGGGTCCTTTTCAGGGTCTTATACCCGACCTGATTCCAAAAGAAAGAAGGGGAACAGCCTCCGGGTGGAGGGGCTTGCTAAATCTGATAGGTAGCGTCCTTATAATGCGCCTGATAGCCCCTCTCATGGATAAATACTTTACCGATAATGAAATCCTGGGCTTGTGGCTGACCCTGGGGATTTTAGCTCTTATCCTGCTGGCAGTAATGCTGGCTACGGTTATAACTGTTAAGGAAAAGACGGTGAATGGCAGCTCTAAATTACCTTTATTGTCTGCCGTGCTTAAGAGTTTCAGGGTCGATGTCAGGGCTCGTCCCGAGTTTATTATCTTCCTGGTAGCCTGCCTGTTCATCTTTATGGCATGGGGTACTCTCACAGGACACATCCTGTATTTCCTTACCGATGTAGTCAATCTGCCTGGTCCGGCAACAGCAGCCAGTAACCTCCTGATAGTGGTCGGTATAGGCTTGCTGGTGTCGGTATATCCCGCGGGGCGTCTGTGCGATAGGATAGGACGCAAACCGATTACCGTTACGTCAGGATTTCTGGGCGCTCTGGGAATCGCGGTGCTGTATATCTCCGCATTCATCACCCAGAACTACGTTCATATCATGCTTTGCGGTGGTTTTCTGGGAATATGCGGCGGTGCCTGGGTCAGCACCCAATGGGCATTAGCCACCGACCTGGTAAGTAAAGGTGAGGAGGCGAGATACCTCGGGCTGGTCAATATGTCCGTTGCCGGTGCCGGCGCGTTATCACGCCTCATGGGACCGGTGATTGATTACTTTAACGGTATCAGCCTGAATTCAGGCTACTCGGTTATGCTCCTGGTCTGCTTTATCTGCTTTATCGCTGGCTCGATATTACTGTTACGAACCAGAGCGCCAGACCTCGTATAGTCTCAATGCTGCTCATGAACGACCTTCCTGTGTTATAATTGAATTGAGTCTGGTGCGCCTATAGCTCAGCGGATAGAGC
Organism: uncultured Dehalococcoidales bacterium; assembly: GCA_964489895.1. Classification (GTDB taxonomy): domain Bacteria; phylum Chloroflexota; class Dehalococcoidia; order Dehalococcoidales; family UBA2162; genus MGML01. Next base: position 15,772 of record CAZBAN010000044.1, on the reverse strand, counting down.
ATCGGTCTTCGGAACCGGGGGTCGGGGGTTCGAATCCCTCTGGGCGCGTTTTTTCATAAGTCGTTAGTAATAACCAGCATGAGTCCGAGCACTCGGCTGTGATTAAAAAGGTTATGGCAAAAACAACAACCGGTGATTCAGTCAGTATCAGCGTACGCGGGGTGGTACAGGGTGTGGGTTTCAGGCCTTTCATCTACCAGCTGGCTTCAAAACACAATCTCAAAGGCTGGGTATGCAATACCTCCGAAGACGTGAAGATCGAGGTGGAAGGTGAGGCAGAAGCCATCGACAAATTTCTGCATGATTTACCTTTACACGCCCCGCCGCAGGCTGTCATCGAAGACATAAAAACCACCCACCATCCACCTGCCAACTATGACGGGTTTGAAATCCGCAGCAGCATCGCCGAGGAAGGAAAATACCAGCTTGTTTCACCGGATATCGCCACCTGCCCGGACTGCCTGAAAGAAATCTTTTCACCCGACGACAGGCGGTACCGGTATCCCTTCACCAACTGCACCAACTGCGGTCCCCGCTTCACCATAATCGAGGACATACCTTATGACAGACCTCTGACGACAATGCGTAACTTCCGGATGTGCCCGGACTGCCGGCGTGAGTATGAAGACCCGCTTAACCGCCGTTTCCACGCTCAGCCCAACGCCTGCCCGGTGTGCGGGCCCTCGCTGGAGCTGGTGGACGCGGAGGGCAGCCGGGTGGAGGATGATGACGTAATCAGCGCCGCCGCTCGTTTTTTACAGGAAGGCAGGATAATCGCCGTAAAAGGTCTCGGTGGATTTCTTCTTGCCTGTGACGCTACCGATGAAGCTACCATTAACCTGCTCCGTAAGAGAAAAATGCGCCCCTTCAAGCCGCTGGCGATAATGGTATCGTCAATCGAGGAAGCGAAGGAGCACTGCAATATAAACGCCGAAGAAGAAAAGCTCCTCACCTCACCGCACAGCCCCATCGTTCTGGTGAAATGGAGGCCCGACTCCGCAGTATCCTCAGCGGTTGCTCCCAGCATTAAGTACCTGGGAGTTATGCTCCCCTACACACCCCTGCACCACCTCCTTCTCAGAGAAACGGGACTGCCGCTGGTGATGACCAGCGGCAATATCAGCGAAGAGCCTATCGCCAAAGACAATGACGAGGCGGTGAGGAGGCTTTCCGGGATTGCCGATTTCTTTCTGGTGCACAACCGGGATATCTACTCACGTTATGATGACAGCGTGACCATAGTCGAGCGTGGCGCTCCCCAGCTCATCAGGCGCGCCCGCGGCTACGCTCCCTTCCCGGTACGCCTCAATTACAGCAGCCGACAGATTCTCGGTTGCGGAGCCGAGTATAAAAATACATTCTGCCTGACGAGGGATGAATACGCATTCGTAAGCCAGCACATCGGCGACATGGAAAATCTGGAGACCCTGGAGCACTTTGAAAACACGATTTCTCTCTACAAAAAGCTGTTCCGTATCGAACCGGAGATTATCGCCCACGACCTACACCCTGACTACCTGGCAACCGGATACGCCCTGGAGATTGCCGCTAATTCACCCGACCTGAAGCTGGTGCCGGTACAGCACCACCACGCCCACATCGCCAGCTGCATGGCTGACAACGGTCTGGAGACACCGGTTATCGGCGTGGCTCTCGACGGTACCGGGTACGGCAGCGACGGTAATATATGGGGCAGTGAGTTTCTGGTAGCCGACTACAAAGGGTTCAGTCGCCTGGGTTACCTCGAGTACCTTCCTCTGCCCGGCGGGGACATGGCGATTAAAAAGCCATACCGCATAGCCGCCGGCTACTTATTGTCTTTATTGGGCGAGACCGCCCTTGAATATGACCTGCCCTTCCTGAAACAGGTAAAACCGGAGGAAGTAAGTATCATCACAGAACAGATCAGAAAAAAAATAAACTCACCGCTTACCTCAAGCTGCGGCAGGTTGTTCGACGCCGTATCCGCCCTGCTCGGCATTAGAGGCGAGGTAGAATACGAAGCCCAGGCAGCTATCGAGCTGGAAATGTCCGCCTATGATGAAGTGAACGAAACAGCCCGCTACCCATTTTCAATCGAAGATAGAGACGGCAGGAGTATAATCGGTCTTAAAGATTTATTCTCCGCCATAATCACGGATTTACAGGAGGGTGCCACACAGGCTAAAATAGCGGCGAGGTTTCACAATACGGTAGCCCGGATGATACTTGAGTTATGTCAAGTTATTTCAAATAAGTCCGGAATAAAGGATGTGGCTTTGAGCGGAGGAGTGTTCCAGAACCGCCTGCTGTTGAGAAAAGCTGTCAGCCTGCTGGAGACGGACGGTTTCCGGGTATTCACCCACCGGCAGGTGCCCACCAATGACGGCGGTATTTCCCTGGGACAGGCTGTGATAGCCAATTTCAGCGTTGACCGGAGGGGGTAAATTAAAAAATGTGTCTTGCTATTCCTGCGCTGGTTAAATCGATTGACGGATTCCAGGCAGAGGTGGAAATAGGCGGTATCAGTCGCCGGGTGAGTATTCAGCTCACCCCCGAAGTCCAGGTGGGTGAATACGTGCTGCTGCACACCGGATACTCTATAAACGTGATTGACGCCGAAGAAGCGGAAGAGACCCTGAAGCTGCTTAGAGAAATCAGCGAAGCAGTTTAGGTAATCAAGGATTTTTATAAGTGAAGTACATCGACGAATATCGCCAGCCGGAGCTGGCGAAAAAGCTGGTAGACAGGATCCACCGCCGCTCCAGGAAGCAGATAAGGCTGATGGAATTCTGCGGCGGTCATACCGTCAGTATCTTCAAATACGGCATTCGCCAGCTGCTGCCGGACACCATCGAGATGCTTTCCGGTCCCGGCTGCCCGGTATGCGTTACCGCCAACGCCGACCTCGATAAGGCTATCGCCCTGGCGCAACTGCCGGACGCAATCATAACCAGCTTCGGCGATATGATAAGGGTGCCGGGCAGCTACTCAAGCCTGCAAATTGCCAAAGCCGAAGGAAACGACGTCAGAGTGGTTTATTCGGTGCTGGACGCAATCCAGGTTGCCCGGGAGAACCCGGATAAATCCGTAATCTTCGTCGGCATCGGTTTCGAGACTACCGCCCCTACCATAGCCGCCGGTGTACTGCAGGCTGAGCAGGAAAACCTGAGTAATTTTCATATACTGTCCCTCCATAAATTGTGCCCGCCGATAATGAAATCTATTCTTGACCTGGGAGAGGTGAGGTTGAGCGGTATCGTCTGTCCCGGTCATGTCAGCGCCGTCATCGGTTCACACCCCTATCAGTTCATTGCCGATGATTACCACATTTCCTGCGTCGTTTCCGGATTCGAGCCGCTGGATATCCTGCTCTGTATCGATATGTTGGTTGAGCAGATTGAAAATGAAGACTATAAAGTGGAAATAGCCTACCGGCGCGGCGTGAAGCCGGAGGGCAACCAGCAGGCAATCAAACTCATGGAGTCAGTCTTCGAGGTCGGTGACGCCGACTGGCGGGGTATCGGCGTGGTACCGGCAAGCGGACTCATACTGAGAGAAAGCTACGAGAAATTCGATGCCGAAAAGAACTTCGAGATAAACCCGGGTCCCGTCCGCGAACCCAGGGGCTGTATCTGCGGCAGTATACTGCGGGGTGTCAGCACTCCTTTAGACTGTAAACTATTCCGTCAGACCTGCACGCCTGAGCATCCGGTAGGTCCCTGCATGGTATCCTCCGAGGGTAGCTGCGCTACCTATTATAACTATGGAGATGGCGATGGAGGATAAGATACTGCTGGCGCACGGCAGCGGCGGCAAACTCAGCCACGAACTGATTCAAAAGAATTTTATTCCCGCGCTTGGCAATCCGGCGCTGGACAGGCTGGACGATTCGGCGGTGCTCGAGCTCGAACGTACCGGACGGCTTGCCTTTACCACCGACAGCTATGTGGTCAGCCCGATTTTCTTCCCCGGGGGCGATATCGGCAGGCTGGCGGTCTGCGGCACGGTCAACGACCTCTCGATGAGCGGCGCTGTTCCCCACTATCTCAGCCTGTCGCTTATCATCGAAGAGGGTCTGCTTGTTTCCGAGCTTGAAAAGGTGGTGGACTCCGTCCGGCAGGCTGCCGACGAGGCTGGTGTGAAAATAGCCACCGGCGATACCAAGGTGGTAAATCAGGGCGATGCCGACAGGTTATTCATCAATACTTCCGGCGTTGGTATTATCCCGGAGGGAATAGATATCTCCGGCGCCAACGCCAAGCCCGGAGACAGGATTATCGTCAGCGGCACACTCGGTGACCACGGTATAGCCATAATGAGCCAGCGCGAGGGACTGAGCTTCTCGACCACCTTGAAAAGCGACTGCGCTCCCCTTAACCATCTTGTCGTCGATATGCTCGATGAATCGCACCTCATAAACTGCCTGCGTGACCCCACCCGCGGCGGGCTGGCTACAACACTGAACGAGATAGCCGGACAGTCGGGAGTCGGCATCGAGCTCGAGGAAAATACAATTCCTGTGCGTGACGAGGTCCGCGGTGCCTGTGAACTTCTAGGTCTCGACCCTCTCTACGTAGCCAACGAAGGCAAGCTCATCGCCATGGTTGAAGAAAATGCCGCCGAAAGTATCTTAAACAGGATGAGAAAAAACAGATACGGAAAGAAAGCCGCCATCATCGGACGCGTATGCAGTGAACACCCCGGAAGGGTGGTGGTAAAAACGGCTTTCGGTTCTTCACGTATCCTTGACATGCTGAGCGGCGAGCTTCTACCCCGGATTTGCTAAACGGCTATCACTTTATAGTATCATATATAAAACTTATGGGGAGGTAATTATGAGCCAGACCCAGCAAGACTACTCTATATTCGAGAAATTCGGCTTCGAAAGAAAGCCCGTAGGAATCAACTACCTGCTGAAGGAACCGGATGGAATAGAGCAAATGAACGGGAAACTCGCCCTCTGCGAGCTGTTTAAGGAAGCCCAGACCAGAGACCCATTTTATGTTACCAGAGAAAATATCCAGTGTGGAGAGCAGGTAGTGGGAATGGCGGAGTTCCCTCCGGTTATGCATAGCGGGCAGCTTGGACCTCACTTCGGCATGTTTAAAACCACTGCCGCCAACCGCAGAGTTTACGAGTATATGCCGCTCCTTGATAAAGGCACCGTAAAATGCATCTCATACGCTCCCGTAGATAAGCTGCCGTACGACCCTGATATGCTGATAATTACAGCCAATACAACCCAGGCGGAGATCATACTTAGAGCAAGCACTTTCTCCACCGGGAAGATGTGGTCAAGCAAGGGGACTACCTGCCTTTCCTGTGCCTGGATATACGCTTATCCGTACCTTAGCGGTGAGATTAATTATACCGTATCCGGTCTCGGCTTCAGTATGAAAGCCAGACAGGTACTTCCGGAAGGGCTATTTTTAATAACCGTCCCCTTCGACCTGATTCCGATGTTAATAGAGAACCTGAAAGTTATGGAGTGGAGTCCACATTGGTTCAGTCTGGGCAGGGATAAATTCGTAGAAAGCGTAATAAAACTAGATGAAGAAATGCTGGAGACGTTTGGCAAGGATTACTGTAAGAAGCCTGAAGATATGAACATGTGAAAAGTGGGGAGGTGAAAACTGAGTTATGATTGTGAAGATTAAATGCCCGAGCTGTAAAACGGATGGCAATATGTCTCTGGCTGACGTCCATTACCTGGGTCCGTACAGATGCTGGAAATGCAAGGAGCTGTTTACCATTGAGATTAAGGACGACAAGCTTATTTCCTGTGAACCGCTCAGCCAGGAAGAATTCGAAAAGCAGCAGGAAGCACTCAATGAACAGGAAGAAGAGCTGAAAAGACGGCAGGAAATAGAAACCCTCAGAGACAAATTTAAAAAAGACTGATAACCAAAGGGGGCGCCAAACCGGCACCCCCTGTTTTTACTCTCTTTTCCCGGTTACCTGGGAGGACCGGGTTGCGTGGGAACGCCGAATATTATGTTCTGACCACTCATATGGTCGGAAGCGCTGGATGCCAGTAACAAATATGCCTCGGCAAGCTCTTCCGGCTCGGCAAACATGCTTATGGACCTCTTCTGCTGTTCGGGAGGCTGGTCACCTACCATGTACTTCCGTATCCGTTCGCTGTTCGTCCCGCTCGGTGTAACGGTATTTACACAGATGCCGTAAGGCGCTACCTCCATCGCCAGCGTTTTCGTAAAAGCTATTACCCCCGCCTTGGCAGCCGCGTAGTCGGTACCGCCCGGCATGCCGTTGACAGCCGCTATGGAAGAAGTGTTGACTATCTTGCCGTACTGCTTTTCTATCATGTAGGGAAGCACGGCTTTGGTGCAGTTGCGGGCGCCGTTCAGGTTGATGTCTATAAGCCTGTCCCACATCTGTTTATCCTGTTCTATGAACGGCACCAGACTATCACGGATATTCAAACCCATCGAGCCGCCGGCAATATTACAAAGAATGTCTATCTTCCCGTATTTATCAACGGTAGCCTTCGCCATTTTCTGGCAGTCTTCCTCTCTCGTCATGTCCATCTGGAATGAAGTTGCTTCGCCTCCGGCTTCCCTTATTTCTTCGGCAACCTTGTCTGCGTTCTCTTTCACAATGTCGCATACCATCAGTCTGGCGCCTTCCTGAGCCAGCAGCCTCGACGAGGCTCTGCCGATGCCGCTGCCGCCGCCGACCACGATAGCCACTCTGTCCTCTAGTTTCATTTCAATACCTCGCGAATTTATTCGAACATTATTACGTTACGTATTACTTGTCCGGATTCAGACAACTCAACCGCTTCGTTTATTTCCTCCAGCGGGTAACGTCCGGTTATACTTTCGTCAAGCATGAGACGTCCCGCCTTGTACAGCTCCGCATATCTGGGAACGTCCAGCTGCAGCCGCGTCGAACCCATCATGCAGCCGGTAAACATCTTTTCACTGATAAACTCCGTTGCCATGAACTCTGACATGTCTCCCTGGGCTATCCCGACGATTATTACCGTGCCGCGGGGTCCCAACGACATAAAGCCCTGCCGTACCGCCGCTGCACTCGGCGTCATGATAAAAGCGTAGTCAACTCCTCTACCGCCGGTAATATCCTTTATCGCCTGTACCGGGTCTTTCTCTTTGGCGGCATTAACCCCGTGCGTGGCACCGTATTTCTTGCCTATCTCGACCTTGTTATCCAGGATATCCACCGCGATGATAGGATGAGCGCCGCTGAACCTTGCGCCCTGAACGGTGTTTACCCCGACGCCGCCGATTCCGAATACAGCCACGCTATCGAAAGGCTTGACCTGAGCGCGGTTGACTGCTGCCCCGAACCCGGTTATCACAGCGCAGCCAAGCAACGCCGCCCGGTCCAGGGGCATATCGTCCGGGACCACGGCGCACTGGTATTCGTTGATTATTATGTAATCGGCGAATGCTCCCATCGTTCCCAGTAACGGAGTAAGAGGTTCGCCCTTCTTGCTATAGAGATACGGGTGTGCCGGAGGGCTATTCAGGCACAAATTACGATATCCCAGCATACAGTTAACGCAGTGTCCGCAGCCTCCGGTTACCGGAGCCATAACCACATGGTCGCCCACCTTTACTGAAGTGACTCCTTCTCCCACTTCCTCAACATAGCCAGCACATTCATGTCCGGCTACGCCGGGTAACTGAACCGGCAGGTCTCCCCTAATCATGTGAATATCGCTGTGACAGATTGCCGTGGCAGCCATCCGCGCCTTAACTTCGCCCGGACCCGGCGCGATTATGTCCACCTCCTCCACCAACATAGGTTTACCAACTTCATATAATACTGCTGCTTTCAATGTAACCTCCTTGATGTACTGAAGACAGGTCCATTGATGAACCTGATTGAATACCTGGATTAATTTACCTGCTATCTGCCGGCGAAAGTGATTACACAGCCTTTGAGATGACTGGTATCGTCCGAGACAAGGAACAGTACCGTCCTGGCTACCTCTTCAGGCATGGCAAGCATACTTATATCCATCTGCGTCGCGTCAGGATTTTCTTTCCTCCTGGCTTCCGCGAAAGCCTGGATGCGCTCGGTGTAAACACCGCTCGGGGCGATACAATTAACCTGTATCCCGTGAGGAGACATCTCCTGGGCAAGTGCTTTGGTAAAGCCGATTACGCCTGCCTTGGCTGCCGAGTAGTCAACAACACCCGCCGTGCCGTCAACCCCTGCCATCGAAGAGAAATTCACTATCTTACCGCTTTTTCTCTCAATCATGTGGTTAATCACCGCCCTGGTACAGTTACGGCAGCCGGTCAGATTGACGGCAATCTGGGTATCCCACTCTTCTTTCGTCGAGACCGGGAACGGTGTCTGTTTATCACGGATATAACGCCCTACCGAGCCCCCGGCTACGTTGCACAGTATATCTATCTGACCGTACTTCTCCAGGGTTACTTCGACCATCCTGAAGGCTTCTTCTTCCTCAATCATGTTCACTTCTACGGTCGATACTTCACCTCCGGCATTCTTAATCTCCTTCGCCACATTGTCGGCTCCTTCAGGATTACGGTCGGCAATCATCACCCTGGCACCTTCGGCGGCAAGAAGTTTAGCCGTCGCTCTGCCGATACCGCTGCCGCCGCCAACAACGATAGCCACCTTATCTTTCAACTTCACCTGTCACCTCTTACAGTCCAACCAGGTTATGGCTATCGATGAACCTGCACACCGGCATCTCCACTCCCACTTCCCCGGCAAGTTCCCAGGCCATTTTCACTTCAAAGGGGACCCTCCTCTCTCTGGGAATGCCTTCCTGACCCGGCGGAGGTCCCATCCTGGGCATTTCTATGCCAAGCTCTTTTATCCTGACCTGACTTTGCAGCCCCCAGGTACCACCGGTGCTTACACTCATCACCTCGACAAGCTTATCCTCATCCAGACCCAGCTTACGCCCCAGGCCCAGACACTCGCGGGCAACCGCCGGTACGTGCAACGCCGCCATATTGTTTACCAGTTTGTATGCCTGCCCCATCCCTGTTTTACCAAGGTGGAACAACCGCTCTCCCATCGTTTCGAAAATCGGCCAGCACTTCTTCACGTCTTCGTCATCACCGCCTATCAGCAGGTTCAGCCGACATTTCCAGTAATGAATGGGACCGCTGGGGTCGCTTACCGCGCAGTCAACTACCTTAATCCCTTTTTCCTCCTTAGCCCTGACATACAGGTCCTGGCAGTACTTCGGTCCGATACTGCTGGAGATGACAATTATCCCGCCTTCCTTCAAGCCTTCCCATATCCCGTCCTTGCCGAAAATCACCTCGTTCGTCTGGTCGATATCCCTGACCATGGTAAAAACGACATCGCTGGCTTCGGCTACTTCACGGCAGGAGTTCGCCGGTTTAGCACCCAGCGCCACCATTTTATCAACCGCCTCTTTCACCAGGTCATATACGGTGACGGTAAACCCTTTCTCCGGGATGCACTTCGCCATTGCCATCCCCATGTTTCCAAGTCCGATAAATCCTACCCTGACAGCACTCATGATGCAATCCTTTCAGCATATGTATATTTGCAGCTACTGAAAAAAACAACCATTAGAACTGTATTGTTTTCAGGTCGTCGACTATTATCAGCTTCGGCTCCGTCAGTGCCTGGACTGCCTCCGCATCCCAGCCTGGCGCTGTCTCCTGTAACACCATACCTTCAGGTGTTATTTCGATAACGGCAATATCGGTAATTACCTTACTGACACGGCGCGGCACTGTAAGCTCGTAGGTACACTCTTTTACTACCTTAAACTCGTTATTCTTTGTGACATGAGTCATAACCACCATCAGCTTAGCCGCTCCGAATGCCAGGTCCATAGCCCCGCCGATACTTCCAGGCTCTCTTCCCGGAATCACCCAGTTGGCAAGGTCACCTTTCTCGGACACCTGAAGACCGCCTAGGACGCACAAATCGATATGTTTGCCCCGTATCATGGAAAATGACTCTGCATGGTCGAAAAAACACATTCCGGGCTGAGGTGTGACCATCTGTCCGCTGGCGTTTATCAGATGAAATGACTGCTCCTCTTCGGTAATTGCAGTACGACCGAAACCCAGAACCCCGTTCTCGGATTGAAAGACTACTTCTTTATCCTCAGGTATGAAATTGCCTGCCAGCGTAGGAATACCGAACCCCAGATTAACAACCATTCCGTCCTCAAACTCTTTAGCCACTCTTAAAGCCATCGTCTGCTCATCAAGTTTTTCCGGCATCTTAAATTCCCTCCTCTGGATTCTGTCTGACCACTACCCGGTCTACGTAAATACCCGGAGTAGCTACTGCCTCCGGATCAATGTCGCCAAGCTCTACAAGGTAATCGACCTCGGCTATCGTAACCGTGGAGGCACCGGCCATTGCTCCGTTGAAGTTGCGTGAAGTACCCTGGTAGACCAGATTACCGCGTCTGTCGGCTTTATAAGCACGTATAAATGAGTAATCGCCCTTTAGAGCATATTCGAGAACACATGGTACGCCGTTGATTTCCCTTAATTCTTTCCCTTTTTCCATCAGTGTCCCGGGACCGGTGGGTGTATAGAAAGCGGGGATTCCCGCCTTGGCAGCCCTTATCCGCTCGGCGAGTGTTCCCTGTGGTACCATCTCCACTTCAAGCTTTCCGGCAAGGCGCCTGTCATGCAAGGGAGAAGGCATTCCAGGCATGGGGTTGCCTGGGAAAGCGCAGATAGTTTTGATTACCTGGTCGTTCTGAATCAACAGCCCGCCGTTGTCATAATTGGGCGGCATTTTTATTCTTCTTTCCGGCATCGGTCCCGGTCCGGGTCCTGCTCCGGGCGGCGGAGTCTCCATCCTGCCCTGACCCGGCGTATTGGCAGCCAGGGTCAGGTTCTTGGCTCCCTGCTTGACCAGTGCCCGGATGAGGTTGCTCGGGGTGCCGTTAGCCGGCCCGAAGCCGCCGATGAGTATGATGGCTCCGTCAAAAACGTCAGCCACCGCTTCATCATAACTGCTTACTACTTTGTTTATACTCACTCTACCTCCTTTTTAATTTCTTCTGATTGATTTTTCCGTACTTGTAAATAGCATATTCAACCCCCAAAGTCAAATATTGATACGCCACGCAGTAAAGGCTATAATGCCAGCAATCAGCCTGACCCGAGCAGACTTTTTAGAATTCTACCGGGAAGACGTGGTCAACGTAATTACAGAACGATAACCGAATTGAAAGGGGATTTGAATGAAAAACATAACCGAATCATGGACTCTTACCCAGGTAG
>CAZBAN010000044.1:0-4432 GCA_964489895.1 uncultured Dehalococcoidales bacterium | reverse complement strand
TGAAAGGGGATTTGAATGAAAAACATAACCGAATCATGGACTCTTACCCAGGTAGGAGTTGTGGTCAAGGACGTGGAGAGAGTCGTCGAACGCTTAACGGATATAGGTATAGGACCCTTCGAGCCAATGAATCTGCCCGCGGACAGAGAAGAATACTTCCGTGATAAACGTATGTATGCGGATTTCAATATCCATGCTACCCGCATCGGCAACGTGCAGCTTGAGCTTATCCAGCCGCTTTCCGGAGACTCTCCCCACAAGGAGTTCCTGGATACCAGGGGCGAGGGCATCCAGCACGTAATGTTCGCCGTGGACGACCTCGAAAAAACAATTGCCCAGCTTACCGGGAAAGGCGTAACGGCACTTCTAAGAGCTAAATTCCCCGGCAGTGGAGGAATCGCCTATATGGACTTCGGCGCCGGCAACATCGTGGTAGAGCTTGTACAGAAAAGATAGCCAGAAAGAATACATCCAGCACTCTTATAGCCGCAGGAAACGAGATTAAAGTCACTTACGGGTGGTTATCTCCTGGATTAGAATAGGTTTGTGTATACGGACACCTTTTTAATTCGGGAGGTAACATGAAAAGAGTGGTCACCCTGTCTGTAATCATCTCAGTGTTTATTGCCTTGTTGCTGGTCTCAACGGCTGTTATCAGTTGCGTAGGGAATAACGGAGACCGGATTACAGAACTGGGACCCGTGGAAATAAGGGAATACGAGGGTAAGATGCTTTCATCAACGGACGATTTCAGGGAGAACTCAATTGCCGGACCGCAGCACATCGACATCGAGAATTACACGCTCCAGGTCGACGGTCTCGTTGAAACGCCACTAACCTACACCTATAACAAAGTCATCAATAAGTACCAGAGCTACAAGAAAGTGGTAACGCTGGACTGTGTCGAAGGATGGAGTGCCACTATCCTCTGGGAAGGTTTTTTAGTAAAAGACCTGATAGCCAGCGCCAATCCTTCACCTGAAGCCAACACTGTCATACTTTACGCCTATGACGAATACTCCACCTCTTTTCCGCTCGAATATTTCATGGATAATGATATAATCATAGCCTATAAAATGAATGAGATTGACCTTCCCCCGGAGAGAGGTTACCCCTTCCAGCTTGTAGCCGAAAGCAAGTGGGGCTATAAGTGGATAAAATGGATAACCGATATCGAAATATCCAGTGATGAGAATTACCAGGGTTACTGGGAAAGCAGGGGTTATTCCAACGAGGGAGACCTGGGCAAGAGCTTTTTCGAAAGATAGTTGGCTATAAAAAGAGAGGGGACTTGTATACTTCCCCGACCTGTTGTATACTTTTACCAATAGAATATGGAACCGGGGGTACCCGAACGCGAGTTAGGGTCTAACTGGAAAGCAAGTCGGTGAAAGTCCGACGCGGCCGCGCCGCTGTGATACCGATATAATCGGGAAAGTCAGAACGCCAGCCCCTGAAAATCCTACAGGTCTCCGCGGGGAGAGGTAGGAATTTTTGATGTAACAAAAATCCCCCTCTGACGTAGGAGAGGGATTTTTATTATGTAAAATCTCAATAACGGGAGGTAAAGGATGAAAAAAAGATTATGGAGTATGGTGGTTATTTTACTGCTTTTAGCGCTGGCATCGAGTCTTACCGCTTCATGCGGAGCGGAATCCGAAGAAACAAAGCCGTCCCTCATCCAGTGTACCGACCAGATCGGCAGGCTGGTAACGCTGGAAGGCGTACCTGAAAGGATTGTATCTCTGGCACCCAGCAATACCGAGATACTCTTTGCCCTGGGGCTGGGAGACAAGGTAGTGGGAGTCTCCGACTACTGCGATTATCCTGAAGAAGCAAAAGAAAAACCCAAGATAGGCGGCTACTCTACCTCCGACGTTGAAAGGATAGTCGCTCTCGAACCTGACCTTGTATTGATTGAAGATTTCCACACTACCGAGATTCTGCCAGCACTGGAGAACCTGGGACTGACCGTCGTCACCATCGACCCCAGGACCCTTGATGAAGTGCTGGAGTCATTTACCCTGATAGGAGACATCACCGGCAAGACCGAGGAAGCCGCCAGCCTAGTAAACGAAATGGCTGCCCGGATTAAGGCAGTAACCGATAAGACAGCCGGTCTCTCCGAGGAAGAAAGACTCAGAACATTCTATGTTATGTGGCATGACCCCCTGATGACGGTGGGAAGTGACACCAGGATTCACGAGTTAATTGAAAAAGCCGGTGGCGTGAATGTTTTCGCCGACACCGAAGGCTATCCGATGGTGGAGCTGGAGGCTCTGGTGAACACCAATCCCCAGGTAATAATTGCCGGTACCGGAATGGGGGAAGGAGCTGACCTGCCTTTCACGTTTGCCAAGACCGAGCCAAGGCTGGCAAACGTGGATGCCCGTCTTAATAACCGGGTATACGAGATAAACACCGACCTGGTAGGACGCCCCACTCCCAGAATGGTTGAAGCTCTGGAGCAGCTTGCTGAAATGATTCATCCGGAGCTATTTCCGTAAATAACCGGGATTCTGGTAATAAGGAACACAATATATGTCTTCCGTTGGAACTGAACCGACTCTAGCGGGACAGGTGATGAATTACCGTCCCCACTGGCGGCGCCGTGTCTACGCCATAGCGGGGCTTATAATCGCGTCCGTACTGGTGGTGGCGATTGCCACCACCATCGGCAGCGTGAAGGTCCCTTTCCTGACCACGTTCCGTATTCTGCTGTCTCAGTTGCCGTTTATAGATATTACGCCCGGCTGGGTACCTGCCACGGAGACTATTATTCTCGATATACGCCTGCCCAGAATCATCCTGGCAGGTCTTGTCGGGGCGGCACTGGCTATCGCCGGAGCCACCTATCAGGGCTTGTTCCGCAATCCGCTTGCCGACCCCTACCTCATCGGCGCCGCTCAGGGAGCGGCACTCGGTGCCGTCGTCGGTTTCCTTCTTCCTATTGAGTTCAGCGCCATGGGATTCGGAGTCATCCCGATGCTCGCTTTCACCGGGGCTGTACTCAGTGTAGCCGTGGTATATATTCTGGCACGGGTAGGTAAGACCGTGCCGGTAACCACCCTTATACTTGCCGGGGTGGCTCTGGGATCACTCTGGGGCTCGATATACTCCTACCTGATAATAAACAGCGGCGAAAGGATACACGGGATAATATTCTGGGTTATGGGCAGCTTCTCATTGAGTTCCTGGTCGGAAGTAGCGGTCGTCCTCCCTTACGTGGTAATCGGAATAATCGTCATCATACTGTACAGCCGCTCTTTAAACGTGATGCAGCTCGATGAAGAACAGGCGAAGCAGCTTGGAATCAATGTGGAAAGAGTAAAACTTATCCTGCTCGCCGCCGCGACCCTGATAACCGCTGCTGCCGTCTCCTTCGTAGGCACAATCGGTTTCGTGGGCATCATCGTTCCCCACGTTGTCCGACTAATCTGGGGTCCTGACCACCGCTTCCTGTTGCCTCTCTCCGTGCTTAGCGGTGCTATATTTCTGATTATTGCCGACCTGGTGGCGCGGACTGTCCTCGCCCCCACGGAGATACCGATAGGGATAATCACCGCCGTCTGCGGAGTACCTTTCTTCCTATACCTGCTGAGACGCAGAAAAGGAATAGTGTATTTTTAAGGACTAATTAAATGACTAAACTGGAAGTAGAGAACATCCGTCTCGCTTACGGTCGCAATACCGTAATAAGCGATATGTCTTTCCAGGTTGCGCAGGGAGAGATGTTAGGACTTATCGGACCGAACGGCTCCGGCAAGTCAACCATCATAAAAGCACTGAGTCATGTCCTCGTTCCCCATTCCGGCAGGATAATTCTGGATGGTAAAGAAATATCCGGAATACGGCGGCAGGAACTGGCACGTCTGGTGGGCGTGGTCCCTCAAACTCCCATTCTCCCCAGC
Organism: uncultured Dehalococcoidales bacterium; assembly: GCA_964489895.1. Lineage (GTDB taxonomy): Bacteria > Chloroflexota > Dehalococcoidia > Dehalococcoidales > UBA2162 > MGML01. The sequence goes on along the minus strand of CAZBAN010000044.1, from coordinate 521 downwards.
TCATTTACCGCCTTCGAGATAGTCCTGATGGGCAGGAATCCCCACCTCGGATTACTCAGGTATGAGAGCGAAAACGATATGACCATCACCTGGCAGGCTATGGCGAAGACGGGCACTCAGTCCCTCGCGGAACGGAGGATCGGCGAGCTTTCCGGCGGCGAAATACAGCGTATCGTCATCGCCCGCGTCCTCGCTCAGCAACCGGAAACAATCCTCCTCGACGAACCGACAGCAAATCTGGATATAAGCCACCAGCTCGAGATACTAGACCTGATTAAAAACCTCTGCCGGGAGAGTCACCTGACCGTTGTAATCACCCTGCATGACCTGAATCTCGCGGCACAGTTCTGTGACCGCCTGATTCTTATCCATAACGGCTTGGTACATGCCCGGGGAACCCCAGAGGAAGTTATTAACTCAGCTAACATCAAAGATGTTTATGGAACAGAAGAGTGCGTTTTCGCACATCCGGTTAACGGGCTTCCTGTAGTCCTGCTTAAGGCGGGTGGTAAAAGGAATAC
>CAZBAN010000043.1:0-17532 GCA_964489895.1 uncultured Dehalococcoidales bacterium | reverse complement strand
ATAAAAGGAAAGTAAAAATGGCGAAAAGTAAAAGAAAGGTTAAGGAGGGTTTTTGGATTGGGCTAGGTGTAATAGCAATTATAATATTAGCACTTATTATAAACTGGTGGAAAGAGAATGCAGTTATTGGATGGATAATCTTAAGCATTGTAGTTATTGGGTTTGGATATAGTCTATATAGATTCCCTTCATTTAGAGGATTAATCTTCAGAACAGCGAAAGACACTGGCAAGAAAATTGTTTTTGAAGAAGAAGTTTCTGAACGGGAACCGATGCCCTCTAAATTAAGGAGTGAAATATTACGAAGGGCTGGTAATAGGTGCGAAAATCCAGATTGCAAAGCTATTGTTAGACCGCATATACACCATATTGATAACAATAATAACCATAATTCCCCTAGAAATCTGATTGCTTTATGTCCAAATTGTCATACGGCTGCCCATCACAATAATTTTAGTAATAGCCAGCTAAGGAATTGGGTATCTAGGAGTTGGGAATCGTATAAAAGAAGAGGAAAATCGAGGGCGTAGAAAGTCTATATTAGTTAAAGGCGGCGACGCCAGGTGGTGGGCGGGAGCCGCCGCTTTATGTTGACTCCCCTTCTGTTTAGCTGTATTCGCCTTCCGTCACTGTTGTTTCCGGGAGTCTTGCCCCTTTTCTGAATTGTTTCCATACCGGGATGAAGAGGGCAAGTGTCAGTATGAAGCTGAGCCCGTCGCTTATCGGGAATGACAGCCAGACTCCGTCAATATCCCAGAACGGCGGCAGAATGAATACCAGGGGTATCAGGAACAATGCCCGCTGGGTGATGGAGGTAATGAAAGCCTCGGTGGCTTTGCCTATAGCAACGAAAACCATCGAACCGGTAAAGACGACTCCCATAAGGTACATTACCAGGAAGATGTGTCTGGCTGCGGCGGATGACATTTCTATCAGCGCCGGGTCATCGGAGAATACCTGGATGAACGGCTCAGGTATGAAAAAGAGCGCCAGGAAAGCAATGATGCACCAGGACGTCGAAACCGTCATGGCTATTTTAATACCCTTGAGAGCCAGGTGGTAGCGTTTCGCGCCGAAGTTATAACCCAGTATCGGCTGGAGACCGTGCCCTATCACCATGCCCGGCATCGTGGCGAACATCATTACCCTGTTCAGGATACCGAACGTGGATATGGCGTAATCGCCGCCCCATTCCGCCAGCGCCCGGTTGACGAATATAGCCGATATGCTGCCGGCAAACGTCCTTGCCAGCCCCGAGATACCGATAACCATGATGTCCTTTATTATTCCCAGGTCAAGTATGAAATTGCTCAGGTGAAGCCGCAGGTAGCCCTTTCCCCGCAACCAGTAGCTTAAGAAGTAAATGGCTGAAATCAGATGAGCTATGGTGGTGGCTATTGCTGCCCCCTTAATCCCCATATCCAGCGGTATGATGAACAGCGCGTCCAGCACGATGTTACTGCCTGCGCCGATAACCATTCCCACCATAGCCACCCTGGCGTTACCTTCGGCTGTTATCAGCCCGTTATTCGCCATGCTGAAGGTCTGGAATATCATTCCTACCAGGATGAAGGTCATATAGTCCAGGGCATAAGGAAGTATGGTGTCTGAAGCGCCTACCAACTCCAGCCAGAAGACTGCGTTGGAAAGCCCTACTATCATTATTATCGTTGAAAGCACGATATTAAGTGACAGTGAGTTTCCCAGCGCCTTTTCCGCCCTGGCGACATTCTGCGCTCCTATCAACCTTGAGATTACGGAAGCTCCACCCATTCCGGTCAGCATCCCCATTCCCATTGCCAGCATCTGTATCGGGAAAACGATAGATAGCCCGGCGATTCCCAGGGTCCCGACGTAATGGCCGATGAATATGGTATCTATAACGTTGTACAGGGTCATCACGAACATACCCATAAATGCCGGAATGGTCAGCTTCAGCATTAACCGGCCGATATGCTCATCATCGAGTAAACTCCTGCCCATTCTTTCCATATATAATTATCCTTCCTGATTCCTTTGATAACGGTAAATAAGCACTTATTCGAGTTTGTACAGGATATCGCGCAGCTTCCTCAGTGAGTCACACAGGTTCTCCAGTTCTTTTTCGGTGAGGTAGGACATCGTCTCGCGCGCAGCTTTCGTCACGCAGTCTCTATGTTCTTCCAGTAACGCTATGCCCTGTCCGGTGAGTGCTATATTGGTAATTCTCCTGTCGGTCATACCAGGCTTTCTCTCAACTATTTTTGATTCCACCAGCCGGTCTATCAGCCGGGTCATCTGTGCCTTGGCGATCTGCAACCTCTGACCTATCTCGGCTACGTGCAGACTCCCCTCTTCCATCAGCAGTCTGATTATCTCGAACTGGTGGGGGGTTATCTCCGCCCCGATATCCGTAATTGCCGTTCTGATAAGCTTATTCCTGACTACCCGGAAAATTATCGGAGGTATGGACAGTAAATCTTCGGTCAATCTTTCAAGAATCTTATCGTTCATATATACCCCCAGATAGGATATAATGTATATAGTATAACTTATATATAGTATATAATGTATACTATATTCAGTATAAATTATCAACCTCTAGTGCTTTAGGAACCTATTTGCTGAGGCAAAGGACTGATACTTCCTGTCACGTGAAGATGTTATTTTTATGTAAAGTCCCTGCCCTGCCGATATTAAAAGGTAGCTTTTTCGGAATAGTATTGCTTTATTTAAGCGTGAACGTATATAATTCCATTATTGAAACACGTCTGGTTTGGAGAAAATAAATGCCTCTTTGTGCTTACTGGGACTGTACAAAAGAAGTAGAAGAAGGAATGTCATTCTGCCGTGAGCACGGTATAAAGTTGAACAACCAGCAGATTGACAGGTGTCCCAAGTGCGGGCGTTATAAGGATATAAGATATGATATGTGTCCTGACTGTAAGTATGGTCGTCCGATAGCAGACTGGAAAGTTAGCAGCCGGGACCTTGGATCGGGCACTTATGTTGAGCCTGGTAGCCAGGAGGAGCCGAAAGCCGAATACGAGAGGGCAAGGAATCTAAGGGAGTGGGAGAGAAGCAGGGCTGCCAGGACGAGGGGGGAAGCGACCTGCCCCAATTGCGGGTCAACCAACCTGACATATAAAGATGTTTTCGACTATTTCCGGTGTAACGATTGCGGTACTACGTTTATTACTCCGGTTTATACATATGAAGAACAGGCAAGAAGACCGGGTCTGGAGTCCGCGCGGGCTATAGCCGGTGAGTTATTCGGTACAACCCGGGCTGTACAACAGGAAGAACAGGTAGTACAGGCTCCAAGACCGGAGCCGGCGCCGGTAAAGGAACCGCCGCTGGGCATAATCAGGAAACGGCAGGTTGAAGACAGGGAACTTTATAAAATTGCTCTCGGGAAAGGTCAGCAGCGCGGTAAGCTGGGCTGGGTGTACCTGGCTATTGTACTTGCTATCGTCGCGCTGGCTGCCTTCTTAGCCTGGATATACTTCGGTGAGCAGATAAACGATGCACTGGGTGGACTTTTTGTCGGTTTTGTTTTTAGGCTTTGACACAACGTAAATTCTGTTATACCATAGGGACTAAAATTCTCAGGTAAATTGCTGAAATTTATAAGAGAGGTGAACATAAAAAATGGGTATGTATATTCCGCTGATTATTTTCGCAGTAATTATTCTGGCTTTCGTTGGTTTTGCGTTTTATATCAGGAGAAGACTGTAAAAACGCGGAAGTCCCGGGCGGAACAGGACTTTAAGATTAAGAGAGAAATTGAATGAGTTGTGAAACAGTGATACCGGTGATTTTCCCGGTGTCGCTGTTTTTACTTTATATCACTTTGAGGAATAATACGGTAAAATAACTGGTATTCAGTGTATCAAGGAGGCACTAATAATGGATAGAGTAAAAGATAAAGTGGCGATTGTGACTGGCGGTGCTTCAGGCATTGGTAAAGCAACGTGTTTACTCCTGGCAAGAGAAGGAGCGAGGGTTGCCGTAACCGATATCACCGATGATGCCGGCAAGGAGGTTGCCGACGACATAAAGAACACCGGTGGCGATGCAAAGTACTGGCACATGAATGTTACCGATGAGAAAGAAGTGGATAAGGTATTCGCTGAAATTAATAATGAGTACGGGAAAATCAATGTACTGGTAAATAACGCCGGTATATCGGGTCCTCCGAAAGAAACGCACGAGCTGACGGCTGAGGAGTTTGATAGAGTCATAGACATAAACCTGAGAGGGGTATTCTTCTGCACTAAGCACGTTATCAAATATATGCAGAAGGCGGGCGGAGGAAGTATTGTAAACATGTCGTCAATGCTGGGTCTTATCGGTGGTGAGGACCCCGCCTATCACGCTTCCAAAGGCGGTGTCCGGCTTATGACGAAATCCGATGCTACCACCTACGCAAAAGACAATATAAGAGCAAACTCGGTTCATCCCGGCTACATCATCACCCCGCTTTTCAGGGGTATAGCAGCCAGGAATCCGGAAGGCGCAGAAACATTTATGAAGAAATTGGCGGAAACAATACCGCTGGGGAGACTCGGAACGCCGGAGGATATCGCTAACTGTATCCTTTTTATAGCTTCTGATGATTCCAGTTACATTACCGGTACCGAATTTATTCTTGACGGAGGATTCATTCTTCAGTAAGAGGTTTATACTCAGTCAGTGTTAACTATTCCAGTTGACTCTTTATATTCTTCAGGCAGTATTCTATAGCCTTATAATAGACGGCAATGGTCTGGCTTTCATTGTCCGGGTCTATGAGTCCCAGATAATACGTAATATTCCCGTCTTCTAAATTTTCCGCTGTACTGAGTAAATTTTCTTTGGCTTCAGCAAGGGACTCTGTATCGAATTTTCCTTCCAGGAGGCCTTCTGAACTCTGTGTGGCAACGAGCTGTACCAGGAAATTTACATATTCACGGATTTCTTGGTTCTTTGCTTTTGTCTCATCAAGTTCCTCTCTAACCGCTATCAACTCTCTACTTAGTTCCTGTCGTTGTTCATCCAGTTCCAGCAGGTCTTCCTTCAATCTATCGTATTGCTGGACGGATAATTCCGGGTAACACGAAGATAATATAAAGCATATAGCCACCAGAAAGCCGATTAAAATTTTCCTAGCCATAACAACCTCCTTCCCCGATTTACTGTTTAGCTGGTATCGGGGATAAATCGAAAGGCCATGGAACAGTGATAGTCCCCTACTACTTTATTTTACTGAACCAGATACCGGTTGTATCGGGTAGTATCGGCTATTATAAACTAAAAGAGACTATGCTGACAATCGGGATGCGTATGTTGATTTTCCAGGTTTAGTTTGCAGTATATCAGGTAATTCTAGCTGTTTCCGGGAGAATTTTCGTCATCCTGGTTTTGAGTAAGTAGCCAGCGGTTCTCCTGGTCAAGTCTTTTCTGTACTTTTCCCTTTAAGCGTTCAATTTCAAGGCGTGCATTCTCGTTTTCGCGCCTGTATGTTTCAAGCTCCTTCTCCAGCTGAGGTAAACGCTTCAGAGCATTAAAAGCGCTGATAATTAGGTCTATTTGTTCGTCAAGTGATGGTACAGTATCAGGCGAAGGGGGAGATTGTGGAGGTGATTCAGGTATTTTCTCCCGGGGGGAAGCTTCTTTTGGAGATTTACTTACCCTTGACGCACGTCTATCAGGCAGTAAACCTCTTGCTATGAAATCCTTCCGATACAGGTCAATTGCCTGCCGGCTCACGTTGAACTTCTCAGCAATATGTTGCGTGGTCTCCCCTTCTTTCAACATGCTGAGAACTGTTTCTTTATTAACGGTTGCCTTTCTTGCCATAATTTACCTTCGGTTATGAGTTTAGTCGTAATATATCAACAGAAGTTGCTAATGTCAATATATACATAGGCAAGATATTATTTTCGCAGGTCCAGCTTAAAAGGTTTGTTTTCCTGAGCAAGTTTTGCGATAGTAACATTACCTTTATGGCGGTTCAGCAGGTCCAGATACTTAAAAACCTGCCTGGCTTTTCCTCTTACCTCGATTACGTTTTTCATTTCTTACCTCCATTTATTACTTGCCTTAATAATAACGCAAATAATATATTAACGCAAGTATGTTTAAGAGGCAAGAAAATGGTGTATCATAATAGGCAAGTTATTTTCCCTTGCGTTCGCATATATCTCGTAATATTGCTTAAAATATCTCGTGATATCTCGCAAATACTTGCGTTTTCAAATAATGTAGAAATTAACTTGCCTTATAAAATATATGATTTGATAGGGTAGTCACGTAATAATAGAGAATTTAACAAGTAAGTTTGGAAAATAAAGACATGCTACGGAGAATTGGTAAAAATGAAAAGTGGGCTCGGCAGGGTTCGAACCTGCGACCAATCGGTTATGAGCCGACCGCTCTGCCACTGAGCTACGAGCCCTAATGATGGGCAATTATACTATGTCACCTACTCTCCTGTAAAGTACAGTTATACAGCAAAGCAGACATATTGTAATAGTTAATATAACTAGACCGGAAACCGTATGGTATGGTTAAATAATAAGACCGAATTCGAAGGCAAAGGAAGTAAGAAAAGTGGAAGAATTGGTTGTAAGAGCAGCCAGAGATTTAGTCGATTCAAAGTATGCGATTGCCCTGACCGGAGCCGGAATATCAACCGAGTCCGGCATTCAGGATTTCCGCGGTCCTTCAGGGGTATGGACGCTGAATCCGGAGGCTGAAAGAAGGGCTTTTCAGGGCTACCAGGATTTCATGAGTGACCCCAGGGGGTGGTGGGAGAATATGTTAACGGGTGCCAGGGAGTTTTCTATGGGTGACGTGAGTCAGGCAAGACCGAATGCAGGACACTATATTCTGGCGGAGCTGGAGAAAATGGGGATTATAAAATGCACGATAACCCAGAACATAGACTCACTTCATGAGAAAGCCGGTACACAGAACCTGCTGGAGTATCACGGCAGCGTCGCCAAGTTAAGGTGCCTCTCCTGCGGCTCCAGATATAAGAGGGATGAAATCGATGTGCAAAAATTTCTGGAGGAAGACCGGCTCCCCCCTACCTGCCCGAAATGTAACGGGATATTGAAGACGGACGGCGTTTTCTTTGGTGAGCCGATCCCGGGTGACGTTGCCGAACAGAGCCTGGAAGAAGCCTGGAAGTGCGACTTAATGCTGATTTGCGGTACTTCGGCGGTGGTCTATCCATTTGCAAGTTTGCCGAGAGTAGCCAGACAAAGGGAAGGAGTAACTATCATCGAGGTGAACGCCGAACCGACACCTTTAACTGAGGAAAGGGTCTCTGATTACCTGATACATGGTAAGATTGGCGAGATACTGCCGAGGATACTGGAGGAGGTAAAAAAGCTAACGGAATAGGTGTTTGAAATTCAGGCTACCGGAGCCGTCGAGGAGGATTAACCATGAAGGAATCGGGTAAAGAGATAAAAGTCAACAATGCCAGAATATCCGTTATACAGGGAGATATTACCGGGCAGGCTACTGATGCCATAGTTAATGCTGCTAATTCCGGTCTGATGGGTGGCGGTGGTGTTGATGGTGCCATCCACCGCGCTGGAGGTCCGGCTATTCTGGAGGAGTGTAAGGAAATCGTGTCCAGGCAGGGACGGTTGCCTACCGGCAAGGCAGTAATTACTACCGGAGGAAACCTGAAAGCCAGATACGTCATCCATACGGTGGGACCCATCTGGCGCGGCGGGAATAAGGGAGAGCGGGAATTACTTGCCAGTGCCTATAACGAAAGTCTTATACTTGCGGCGAAGAATGGACTGACCAGCGTCTCTTTCCCGTCGATAAGCACCGGTGCCTACGGATATCCTGTGGATGAAGCCGCAGGCGTGGCGGTTAAAACCGTAAAGGATTTTCTGAAAAAACAGGAATCTTCAGTAACTGAAGTTGTCTTCGTGCTATTTGATTCCGCCACTTTCTCCGTCTATGCTTCGAAGCTTGAAGAATAGTCCTCAAATTGGGTGGAGGTGTTTCTAATGAGGTGGAATATCAGTGCCTTAAAGTTCATGTACAATATGGAGCGATTCGCCACACAGATTTACCTTACGCAGCGCCGTTCGTTTTCCGAAAATGAAACCATAAAAAAGCTTACGACGGCGGCTGAAAACGAGCAGCAGCATGTAGATATCCTTGCGAAACGTATTCAGGAGCTGGATGGTAGTCGGTCTCACCTCGGGTTAGTGTTCCAGATGATGGGGAGGATACTGGCTGTTGCAGCCGGTCTGCCGGGCAAACTCTTTGTTTTAAAGACTGATGTCCTGATAGAAAAAAGAGCGATAAATGACTACGGCAGTTTTCTGAACAGAATTGATTTCGATGATGAAACCATCGCCAAGATAGAGAGAATAATCGCCGATGAAAAAAGACATGTCGGTATCTGGGAGAGCTTGATTAAGGAACTGAAATCGGACAATATTACTGGAAAATAATGGGGGTAGAGTCTGAACTCTACCCCCTACTGGTTTATGAGGGTTCTAACTTTTGAATTCTATAGTCTCAGTGCCCCATTGATGTTTTCAAATCCTGGTCTATCCAGACGTATGGCACCCAAGGACTGAGAAAGTAGCCAATCATTACCTCACCGGAGTAGTTCTTTACCCAGGGCCACCACAGGTTGTAGGTAGGATATCTGGGTGTCTGGAGGCAAAGGGCCAGGTCCTGGAGGTATGGCTGCAGTTCTTTGGTGATTGCCATAGCTCCGCGCTGGTCTGTTAGGGCAGCTAACCGTGCCTTGTCGGCCATTTCGTTGACATAGGAGTCGTTGAGAATACTGCCGTTAATGTAGCTCCCTCCGGTATACTGGAACTGCTCGGGATATGTAGCAGGGGGAGAGACTCCTGGCACAACCATCTCGTAGTCCCGCTGCTGTGCGACACCCATCATTGCGCCTACATCAGAGAGTATCCTAAATTCCATGGTAATACCCACCTTGTCCAAGTAATCTTTGATTATAGAGTAGTAATCGATTGTAGACGTATCCTGGGTGATAGTTAATACGACTGAGAAGCCGTTGGGATAGCCTGCATTGGTCAGCAGCGTTCCAGCTTTCTCCGGGTTATAGGTGAAAAGCTCCTTGACTGAGTCGGGGCATATCGGGTCGTCAAGGCCCATGTAGAGGTCTGCATATGCCGGGGTATAGTAATAGGGCCAGTCAGGGTAAGTCCCCAGACCAGCGTACAAGCCCTCGTTTATCTCTTCTAGGTTAATAGCCATCATCATTGCCCGGCGGACATTGATATCGTCAAACGGTGGCTGGTCCACCCTCATATACGCCACCTGAACGTTCCCCCCGCCACGGGCTGCCCAATTCAAGTCAGGACACTGCCGAATCATCATATCTTTATCTTCAAGATTAAGGCCACCCATCTCGTCGATATTGCCTGTCCTGAGGGCAGCTTGCTGGGTAGACTGGTCAGCTATGACGGCAACCTTGACTTTTTCGATATAAGGTAGCTGGTTGCCCTTTCCCGGACCTACCGGGTCATTCATCCAGTAATTGGTGTTCCTCACCAGTGTCGTCATGTTAGCTGGAACACTATCGGTAATGATGTATGGACCGGTGCCAATGCTGTATTTCCAATCAGTTAAGGCATCAATTCCGTATGTTTCGTATAGCTCCGGTGGGAAGATGAGGCCGTTATCGACCAGGCGCATGATATTCCCAAGATGTTCGGCTAAGGGATGGGTTACGCTGACCTCCCAATCGCCAGTTTTTTCAGCCATGATACCATGTATTTGAGGAAAAAACTTAAAGTTCATGGCATCAGGGTTATTATTAAGCTGATTCAGGCCCCAGACAACATCATCAGCGGTTAGTTCCCGCCCGTTGACCAGTCGTCCGGCTTCACTATCCACCTGTGCATAGTATACTCCCTGGCGGATTTGAAAGATGGTAGTAACGGTTTCTGCTTCGGAATCGACAAAAAATTCCCAGCTCTCGGCTAGATGGCCATTCTTTAGGTCATAAATATTGGTCATGTCGTCCCAGAGACACTCATTGGTACCATAGCCGCCGGCAGGCCCCTTCGCCCAGTCGCCGTCCCAGAGATGTTCGTGACTTAACAGGTTTGGAAGCCCATGCCCAAGGTCCAATAAACCCCAGTAGTCCATGGTAGTGGACAGTGTAATCGTGCCTCCATATTGCGGTTTATCAGATGGTACCGTTACTGCTTCTTCCTCTTCCCCCATTTCTTTCTCTTCTTCTGCTCCTACTGTCACCGTCTGACCTGTGCCTGTCTGGGTTACCTTTCCTCCAGTTTCTTCCGCCCCACCGCAGGATGCTACCACCAGTGACAGTACCATAAGGAAACTGATTGCTATCCACAAAACCTTTCTCTTCATCAGAGTTGCACCTCCTCGCTTAATTTATAAGCTTATACCAACCAATACTCATTTACCCTTTTAGGTACGTCCCGGTTGATATAATATTTGCAGTATATTCATGCATTTATCGGGTGAATATAACAGGGCGCCAGAAATCACGGTGCTCTCCAGTATTTCTAACGCCCTTTATTTCATCATGTTCACCTCCTGATAGTAGAAGGTGCAAGATGGCAAGGTCTATTTATGTGAGTAACTTAACATGTTTGGACTTAAATTTAAAACTTTTATGCGAAGATGTCAATAGATAACATATAGTTTTCATCTGTTACATTAGCAGGCTAGTAAAAATGCTTCTACGTATTGTAATTTACCCCTTTTCGTGCTATTGTAAACAACACGGGTATAGTCTTAACGTGTTCTTAACATAGTGCTTATAAATAGTCATAAAACGCTAATAAAATAACCGGTATCAAATGGTAATAAATAGAGGGATTATCAATATACATATTTGGGGGTGAGAGATGAGATAAAAGAATAATATGAATAATTTAATTATTCAAGATAGGAGGATATATATGAGAAAAAAGTCCTTAATCACTGTAACCTGTAGTTTACTCGCTCTGGTAATGGTTGTATCACTATGTGTGGTAGGCTGCGGTGAAGCTGCGCCAGAAAAGGACAAGATAGTAATTGGAGCGGCCAGACCCGTTTCAGGCCCATTAGCTCAAATCGGAGATTTTGCAATGGGTCCAATTATGACAATGTGGTCTGAGGAAGTGAATGCTAAAGGCGGGCTGGATGTAGCTGGCAAGAAAATGCCGGTAGAGCTCAAGATATACGATGATACCAGTGATTTGGGCACGTCTACGAGATTGATTGAGAAGTTGATTTTAGAGGATAAGGTTGACTTCCTGTTTCCTAACTGTTCCACCGCTTTCCTCTATGCTTCCGCTCCTCTGGCTAACAAGTACAAGTACGTATACCTGGGAGCCGAAGGCGGTTGTACGACCCTCACTGATATGCTTCCTGAGTTGCCCTATGTATTCGGCGTTTTGAACTACTCCGACTACTACCAGATACCGGTTCTGGCTGAAGTTCTTGCAGCAAAAGGCGTGAAGACGGCGGCGATAATCTATATAAATGACCTACATGGCGTGGAGTATTATCACACGTCGCTCAGCGAATTCATGAAGGCTGGAATACAAATAGTTATGGCTGAGGCTGTACCACCTTACTCCGAGGATGTCGAGCTGGTGTTGAAGGCAGCCAGGGATTCAGGAGCTGATGCTCTTTGCGCTTATGTTTATCCCCCTACGACCATAGCGGTTCCAGGCCAGGCAGCAGCGATTGGTTATAATCCAAAAGCGATGGTACTTGGTCCTGGGGTTAACTTCGAATTCTTTAAAGATATCTATGGTGCCCAGATGCTAGAGGGACTAATAGGTTTTGGTGCCTATAACAAGAAATCCTCCCCCGAACTCTCCGAGTTTATTGATGAGTTCATCGAGCGCTTTGGACTGGGAGCCATGGACTGGTGGGGAGGCGCTTTCTATTATGCTGCACTGGAGTGTTTTGGACAGGCAATAGAGAAGGCGGGTTCTCTCGATAACACGAAAGTAAGAGATGTGATGGCTTCAGAACACTTCGAGACCATTCTGGGTGACACCTGGTTCGATATGACCGCCGGCGGTGAAGGTGGCGGGTTGTTGGCGAAAGAATGCCACCCGGGACAGGTCGGACAGTGGCAAGATGGTACCTATGAGGTAATCGGTCCAGCGGATAAGGTTACTACGAGCAAAATCATCTATCCCAAACCGTCATGGCCAGCACCGTAACAAAAGCAGAATATAGTGACATTTTTAGTGCCTTAAATAATGAGCAGGCTGTCTGGATAGTGTACTGGCAGCCTTAAGAAGAACTTGTTTTTCTCAAGGGACTGTATATACACTTTCAGGCAGCCTGCACATGATTGCCAGAGTCTGGGAAGCGCTTTTTTATGGATTTGGTAACAGTCCTCGATATTGTTATCGGCGGTCTTCTGATAGGCGGTATCTATGCCCTGATTGCCATGGGCTTGAGCCTTCAGTACGGAGTCGCCCGGGTACTTAACATATCTCACGGCGAGTTTATAATGCTCGGGGCTTTCGCTACGTGGGTACTGTTTATTACATTCGATATTAACCCCCTGATTTCTTTAGTCATTGTAGGACCTGTTATCTTTTTAATCGGGTTTTTACTGCACAAGACCTTTTTCAGACATATTTCAACTTCCAAACCGGTAATAGGCGAAATAACAATAATCGGTGTACTGGTCTCATGGGCAATTTATGAGTTACTTAAGGTGACAAATGTCGGCAACCCTATAATTGCCATATATGTTGGTATCCCGATTGCCGTTGTTCTGGATTTTTTCTTCCACAAAACTCTGTTCAAGCGCTTCAGAATCTCAACCGTACCACAGGCGGCTTTTGAAGGTAATTCGTTATTAGCTACTTTTGGTTTCCTCTATATAATTCAAAATATAGCGATAATAGTCTGGAGTTCCTCCTCAAAAGGATACTCCTTTCTGGCATCTCCGGTTGATTTAGGAGGAGCCATATTTGCCACCAACCGACTGGTTACCCTTGGATTTGCAGTAGTCATAGGGCTGGCTTTTTACATCTTCCTGACCCGTACCAGGACGGGAAAAGCGATACGGGCGGCAGCTCAAGACCCGTCAGCAGCTGAGCTCATGGGGGTCAATATCAATAATGTACTGGCTCTGTGTTTTGGTTTTGGCGCTTTACTGGCTGGTCTTGCCGGCGTACTGTACAGCATGTGCTTTTCCATTCAGGCTACTATGGGGCTCGGGTTCACCGTAATCGCCATTATCGTGGTTGTCCTGGGAGGATTGGGTAGCATACCCGGTAGTTTTCTCGGTGGTTTTATACTGGGTATTATCGGTCAGATAGTAACCTATTTTGAACCCAGTTTATCACTTGCCGCCTATTACCTTTTATTTATTATAATGCTCCTGGTAAGACCGACAGGTATTTTCGGTAAATAAAGAAATGAATATCGTAAGCATTATTGCCAAGAATAGAGCACAAATGATAAGTGGCATAATCCTGGTCCTGTTAGTCACCCTGCCACTCTATGCTAGGGGTTACACCCCTATATTATTGACCAGTATCTATATGTATATAATCCTTTCAGTAAGCTGGGCTATGTTCTCAGGACCTACTGGTTATATGTCACTGGCTACGGCTGCCTTCTTCGGCGTCGGTATATATACGGCAGCCTTTCTGGGGAATCTGGTACCGCTTCCTATATTTATGATAGCCGGTGGTTTTTTCAGTGCTATAGTCGCTCTCCTTGTCGGTGCTCTAACCCTGAGGTTGAGAGGTATATATTTCGCCATCTTCACATTCGGACTCGTAATGCTTATTCCCAATCTACTCATATTCTGGGAGTTGCACTTTACCGGTACCCGCGGTCGGTTTGTAGTAATTTACGATTACAATACGATATATTACGCAATGCTGGCTATTTTCGTGGTTATGATGGTTACTGTCTACTTTCTAAGGCGGTCCAAATGGGGATTGGCATTGCAGAGTATCGGCGAGAATGAAGAAGCCGCAGCTCATGTTGGCATTAACACGACCATGGTAAAGGTACTAAACTATGGACTGAGTGCCTTCTTCATCGGGGCTGCTGGTGCGGCTATAGCTACCAGATGGACATATGTTGACCCATACATTGCCTTCGACGCGGAGATTTCATTTCTCCCGGTATTGATGGCTATCTTTGGAGGTATGGGGCAGCTTTATGGTCCGGTAATAGGTGCGATTATCTTCACTTACCTGCAAGAAGTCCTGATTACCAGATTTTCAGAGTTATATATGCTTATTTTCGGTATAATACTTGTTGTAGCTATACTGTATATGCCAAACGGTCTAATTGGTGTAATACAGAAGTTGTGGGCGAGAGGTTTCAGGAGGCAGCATGCGGATGCTTGAGGGTGAAGGAGTCAGTAAAAATTTCGGCGGATTAGCGGCGGTTTCAAACGTGGATTTTCATGTCGACGAAGGAGAAATCGTGGGTTTGATTGGCCCTAATGGTGCCGGTAAAACAACCCTGTTCAATCTGATATCGGCGGCTCTTACCACGAAGCAGGGGGTTATTAAATTCAAAGGCGAAGAGATTACCGGGCTCAGTCCGAACCAGATATGCAAGATGGGAGTGGCAAGGACATTCCAGGCAGTGAAAGTATTTCCAAATATGCCGGCTATTACCAACGTGTATATAGGGGCAATGTTCGGGACCCCGTCCAGAGTGCCTTCGGCGGAAGCAGCCAGGGAGTCTGAGGAGTTGCTGGAGTTTGTCGGTCTTTCGGCGGCTAAAGCTGCACCTGCCTCTGACCTTACTCTGGCTAATCAGAAAAGAGTGGAAGTTGCCAGGGCGCTGGCTACCAAACCCGAACTGCTGATGCTTGACGAGCTGATGGCAGGGCTAAATACTACGGAGATTACCGAGGCTATGGAGCTGGTCGCCAGGATAAGGGATAAAGGGATTACCATTTTTATGATTGAACATGTAATGAAAGCAATTATGGGGGTATGCGACCGCATTATGGTACTTCATCACGGCGAAAAGATTGCCGAAGGAACGCCCCAGGAAATTGCCAATAACAAGACGGTTGTTGAGGTGTATCTTGGAGAGTAAGCCGATGCTGGAAATTAAAGAGATAAATACATTTTACGGCAAGGCACAGGCTTTATTTGATTTGTCGTTGACTGTCAATGAACTTGAAATCTACGCTCTGGTGGGTTCAAACGGAGCAGGTAAAACTACACTGCTTAACACTATATCCGGTTTGATAACACCGGCTTCAGGTAGTATAGAATTCATGGGTGAGAGAATCGATGGTTTATCTCCTCACGTTATTGTTGAGATGGGGATTTCTCATGTACCCGAAGGAGGCAGGATTTTTAACGATATGACGGTACGTGAAAACCTGGAGATGGGTGCCTACCCTCCACATGCCTGGAAGAACAGAAATAATACTCTGGAGCAGGTATATGGTATATTTCCGGTGTTGAAGGAAAGGGAAAAACAGCTTGCCAGAACGCTGAGTGGCGGCGAACACCAGATGTTGGCTATGGGTAGAGGTCTGATGTCCAGTCCAAAACTATGTATCTTCGATGAGCCTTCATACGGTCTGGCACCCAAGTTTGTAGATGAAGTATTTAACGTTATAAAGGAATTACGGCAGCAAGGAATTACTATCCTGCTGGTTGAGCAGAATGTCAGGCATACTCTGGAGACGGCTGACCGTGGCTGCGTGCTGGAAAATGGTCATGTAGGCATGGACGGTACCTGTGACGTTCTTCTTGAGAGTGACCACGTTAGGAAGGCTTATCTGGGATTATAGCTATTATTATGATTCTTTTATCTCTTGAACAGGAATTATATAATTAGGGGGTGCAGATGAGGTAAAAATGAATAGTATTAGGTGTTATAATAGCCTAAAGTATAAGGAGGTAAATGCAAATGGCTGAAAACTTGGTTGAAACGTTAGCTGACTTAAAGGAAAAAGAAGCCCTCAAGATTGTAGAAGACAGGCTGAATGCCGGTGAAGACCCACTGGCTATTCTTGGAGATGCCAGGAAAGCCCTGGAAACGGTGGGGAACCGGTTTGCTGACGGTAAATACTTCATACCTGACCTCGTATACTCGGGAGAAATACTGAAGGCAATAACCGAAATGGTGAAGCCGAAGATGAGTAAAGAGGCGGAGACCAAACGCCTCGGTAAGGTAGTCATAGGCACGGTAGCCGGAGACATACATGATATCGGCAAGGATATCGTTGTCTTTATGCTCGATGTCAACGGTTTCGAAGTGACCGACCTCGGAGTGGATGTTCCAGCGGAGAAGTTTGTGTCAGCAATTAAAGAGAGTGGCGCTCCTATCGTGGGCTTAAGCGGGTTTCTTACACTGGCATATGATTCAATGAAGGAAACCATTGAGGCTATCAAGAAAGCTGGTCTGAGAGATAAAGTAAAGGTTATGATTGGTGGCGGACAGATTACCGAGGAGATAAGGAAGTATGCTGGCGCTGACGCTTATGGCGGAGATGCTATAGCAGGAGTATCCCTCGCTAAAAAATGGATAGGCGCCGGTTAAGAATCCTAGGAAGTAAACGAGCAGGAGGTAAATAAAAATGGAAAAGAAATGGGAAGAGATGACGCCAGAAGAAAGGCAGGAGGAATTAATAGGCAAGTGGCTTTCGGCGGGGGGTGTTGAGTTCGCCAGCCCCGAAGCTGAGAAGCTGTACAAGGATAGAATAACCAGGATAAAAGATGCCATTCAAATGAAGAAATTACCGGACAGGGTGCCGATTTTTCTCTGTCCTAGCTTCTACCCCGCTTATTATTCTGGGATAACTCCTCAGGAAGCCATGTATGACTACGACAAATGCTGCATGGCATTTAAAAAATTTATCACGGACTTTGAGCCGGATGGGAACCTTGGCGCGTATGTACCCGGACCCGGGAAGCTCTTTGAGATTCTTGATTACAAGTTATATTCCTGGCCCGGCCATGGGGTTGCCCCTGAGCAGTCGTACCAGTGTAACGAGGGCGAATACATGATGGCGGATGAATACGACGCCTTAATTGACGACCCGTCAAATTTCTTCAGTAATACCTACCTTCCGCGCGTATTCGGCGCCTTAGAGGGTTTTAAGGCGCTCCCAATGCTCCCTGGCATACTGGAAATGTACGGGGTCGCCATGAACTTCATACCCTTTGGTCTACCCCCTGTTCAGGCTACCTATAAAGCCCTCTTTGAGGCCGGCGCCGAAGCTCTGAAGTGGATGGGAGCTATGGGGGGATTTAATGCCGAAATAACCGCAGCCGGGTTCCCGATGATAGCCGCCGGATTTACCAAGGCACCTTTTGATGTAGTTGGCGACACCCTGAGAGGAAGTAGGGGGATAATGGTGGACATGTACCGCCAGCCCGATAAGCTCCTCGAAGCTATGGACAGGCTGACCCCACTCATGATTAAGATGGGGGTAGGCACAGCGCAGGTAGCCGGACATCCCATAATATTCATGCCTCTGCACAAAGGTGCTGACGGCTTCCTCTCTGATGAGCAGTTCAAGAAGTTCTACTGGCCCACCTTTAGAAAGGTCATGATGGGCTT
>CAZBAN010000042.1:0-17563 GCA_964489895.1 uncultured Dehalococcoidales bacterium | reverse complement strand
ATAACTCCGGCTTTTTCTTGTGCCAGTCGGTAGCCTGCTGGTAAGCGTGGCTGATTTTGAGGATGATCTCTTCGGCGAAGGGTCTGGAGATTATCTGCATGCCTATCGGCAGCCCGTCTCCGAAGCCGGCGGGGATGGATATTGCCGGTAAACCGGCGATGTTTATCGGCAGGGTGCAGACATCGCTCAGGTACATCTGGAGCGGGTCGTCCGTTTTCTCCCCGATTTTAAAGGGAGTGGTGGGAGAGGTGGGGGTTATCAGAGCGTCGAACTTCTCGAACACGGCATCGAACTCCCGCCTTATCAGGGTACGCACCTTCTGGGCTTTGAGATAGTAGGCGTCGTAGTAGCCGGCGGAGAGGGCGTAAGTACCCAGCATGATACGTCTTTTAACCTCGGGACCGAAGCCGTACTGGCGGGTCTTCTCCATGGCGTCCCACATGCTGTCGGCTTCTTTATGGGAATAGCCGTATTTCACTCCATCGTAGCGGGCAAGGTTGGCTGAAGCCTCCGAGGGAGCAATGATGTAGTATACCGCCAGGGCATATCGTGTACTGGGCAGCGATACTTCTTCGATTGTTGCTCCCAGCTCTTCAAGCTTATTAATAGCGGCACGGATTGCCGTTTCTACCTCAGGCTGTATTCCTTCGACGAAATACTCTCCGGGAATACCGAGACGGAGTCCTTTAAGGTTGCCGGTAAGGCACGCGGTATAATCGGGAGTAGGTTGCGGGACCGACGTGGAGTCTTTATCGTCATATTCGGCTATGGCGTTCATCACCAGAGCGCAGTCGGTAACGTCTTTTGTCAGGGGACCTATCTGGTCGAGAGAGCTGGCGAAAGCGACCAGTCCGTACCTGCTTACCCTGCCGTAGGTGGGCTTGAGTCCGGTTATGCTGCAGAGTGCCGCCGGCTGGCGGATACTGCCGCCGGTATCGGAGCCAAGGGCATATATGACTTCGTCGGCAGCAACGGCTGACGCCGAACCGCCGCTGCTGCCGCCGGGTACGCGTGAAAGGTCCCAGGGATTGTGGGTCGCAAACAGGCCGGAGTTTTCCGTGGATGACCCCATGGCAAACTCGTCCATATTTGCCTTGCCGATAATAACAGCTCCGCAGTCCGTCAGTTTTTCCACCACGGTGGCATTATAGGGGGGCACGAAATTCTCCAGGATTTTTGACGAGCAGGTGGTCGGTATTCCCCTGGTGCACATATTGTCCTTGACTAAAACGGGTATTCCGGTAAGCGGATTCGTATCTCCGGCGGCAAGAAGCCCGTCAGCCTTCCGCGCCTGTTCCAGCGCCAGCTCCTCCGTCACGGTAACTATAGCGTGCACTCTGTCTTCAACCTGTCTAATACGTTCAAGGCAGGCTTCAGTCAGTTCTAAAGAAGAAAGCTGTCTGGTTTTCAGTAACTGGTGTGCCTCGTGTATGGTCAACCGGTTGGGATTATCTATTTATATCACTCCCATCGTTTTATCGATTCGTAGAATCCTTCCGCATTACTGACGCTCAACAATACGGAATAGTCCTGTGTCGTCGGTATGTAGACAACACTGGACTTATCGGTCACGAATAACAATGCTTTTTCGCCGTTATTCAGCTTGAACCAGCCGGCGGCGTAACCCGGCAGACCAATCCCGTTGGTCCTTACCCTCGGTTTGAGTTCGCTTGCATTATCAAGGTTGATGATCTGGACTCCCTCGCCGGTAATGTCTTCCTTCGGTATAAACCTCCCGTAGATGCCTGCCTTGATGTTCAGCCCCTGGTCACTCAACTCGTATTTTACATTTCTGGAGGTAAAGCCTATAAATGCAAAAAGCCCCAGGATGACCAGGAGGACTGCGCTGATGACAGCTATGGTAATAAGAGGTGCTGATGAAGTTGGAGTGATACTGAAAGTCTCGTCCATTATTCCACCGCCGTTCTAAAAATTATATATGCTCTTCGAGTACGGCACGTATTCTGAACAGGTCTCCTTCCTTTTGCGGAGCGTTAGCCAGAACATCGTCGGGAGGGAGAGAAGGAGCTACCGAGTCATCACTGGTTACATTCTGGAGCGCTACTGATTGGGCAGTAGGGGGTACGTCCTCGGTATCTACCTGCTGTAAGACCTCGAAGTTCTCCAGTATATTCGAAAGCTGCTCGCTGAGCCTGGTAACCTCTTCTTCATTCAAGCCCAGTCTTGCCAGGAGGGCGATGTGCAGCACTTCCTCACGACTTAGCTTCATTAATTACCTCCGGAGTAGTCTGGGAAGGTTTATATTTAAGGATTATATCACCCGTGTTTACGTATCCGCAACAGAGCTATCTGCTATAATAGGAGCGGAGGAGAGATGAGGGCAAGACTGATATTCGCTATCGTCAGCACAATTATTGAAGAGATAGCCATCGTTGTAATAGTGCTCTGGGGATTACCCGAACTGGGTATTCAAATCCCGCTGTGGGTCCTCGCCTTAATAGTGGTCGCCTGGCTGTCCTATGCTGTCTATACCTACCGGAAAGGCACCAAAGCCTTGGAAATGGAAAGCAAGGTAGGCTTGCCAGATATGATTGGTACCAGGGGTAAGGTGGTAAGTCCACTGAAGCCCGAGGGTCTGGTCAGGGTTCAGGGAGAACTCTGGGTGGCTAAATCCACTTCAGGCGATATGGAACCTGAAACGGAAATCATCGTAGTGGGGCAGGAAAGGCTTAAGCTGGATGTAAGCAGTCAGGTTGATGATGACAGTAAAGAGGCTAAAGACTAGTCGACGCTTTCAGGTACCGTTTCCCGTCCGCCTCTCCTGTACACGAACGAGACTACGGTTAGTGCCACGCCAATTATCAGCAGGCTGAGACTGAATATCTCCAGCGGATGCATTATGTCGTTGATAAGCCCGATGAGCCAGGTCTCGATGCCGGGCGGTATATCGGGAATTGGCATTCCCTGATTGAGGAAATGCCTGCCAACGAGTACACCGGCATACTCGATTGCACCGTAGATGAGCAGGGGGATACCCAGACGGCGGGTAATTTTTCTGACATCGCGCAGGATGAGGACGATGCCGAGAACCATTACCACAATGATAACAATCAGGAGGGTATAGGCAAGCTGGAAGTAGGAAACGTACTGTCTTGCCATCTCCAGCGGTTCCTCGAGTTCACTCACCGTCCTGTCAATCTCCTGTCTGACTTCGTAAAGTGAATCTTCAGCATCTGCCAGGGACCTGGTGATGTTCTCCGGTATGTCGGGACCCAGCAGGCTTTCATCGAGTTCAAAGGTCGAAGGTATTATTTCAGCCAGCGGTCCTCTGAAAAACTCATTAAGTAACCGCTCTCGTTCACCGGGCGATAATTCGGCATACTCGGGCGGTGACGATTCGGTCAGGCTTTCTCTAAGGCTGTCTTCGAGGCTGTCCATAACCGGTGCCAGGGATACCTCTATGCTCAGGTTCTTGCTTTCTCCCATGAGGTAGGCCAGCAGGGGTTCGGCAGCGTCGGTCAGCTCCTCTTTTATTGCCGGTTCAACGGCGGCGATAGCCTCATCCAGGTAATCGGTCAGGAACTCCATATCTTCGGGGATCTGGTCGGCAAGCTGTTCGCTCAAGAACTCTCCTGCCAGCGAAGACAGGTCGAGTTTCTCTATCAGGGGGACGATAAAATCCGCATTAAGGACAGTATCCCTGAGTACGGAAGCCAGGTCTATGTCATCCGTTTCTCCGAGGATATAGTCAAAAACCGGAGCAGATATCTCAGCAACTTTTTGTTTGATATCCGGTTCCATGTCGGCAACCACGTCAGATAAGGCATCTATGAATTCCGGTGGGAGACCTTCTTCGCCACTTTCTTGCGGTAATAACTCTCTTAGTAATTGAGAAACATCCAGTTTTTCAAGTAAAGAGTCGACAAAATCCGCGTTCATGAAGGAATCTCCCATCATACGTTTGATTTCGGGGTCATCCTTTTTCGCCAGCAGGTAATCATATACGGAATCAATAACGATGCCGAGTCTTTCCTTGACCAGAGGTTCTATATCGGGCACGATTTCCTTTATCTGTTCAAACGCCTCCGAAGTTTCAGGCGAAGCATCCACATCCACGAACTCATCCATCAACTCCGAAACATTGATATCATCTATCGTATCGGTGATAAATTTCGGGTTCAGGACGGTACTCTTAACCATGAACAGAATACCGAAAATCAGGATAGACAAAAACAATATAAAAGTGAAAAGACTGACCGCCAGGCTTTTAAGTATCTTCAAAACGTAATTTTTCTCCGGTGATTTATCAGGGCAGCTTGGTGTAGCCGTAATTGTTTTGGTTTTCTATCATAACATAATAATAACAGGTTAAGTCAATATGTATGAAACACCTGCCTTGCTACAATCGCGTCTTGGAGGTTATGATATAAGCAGGGTTAGCGAATAATGGCGTATAGAGTGAGTTACAGAGGTAAAGGCGGTTTCAGCCTGGGTCCTGTAGGCTTCCTGATAATAATCAACATTATCGTATTTATTGTTACCTTATTCAGAGGCGACCTAATAATTACACTCGGTCTGAAACCAATATATTTTACTTCGGAACCCTGGACCATCATAACCAATCTTTTTATACATTCCGGGATATGGCATATCCTGGCGAACATGCTTACCCTGTATTTCTTTGGCAGCTACCTCTCCCGGCTGGTGGGAGACAGGAATTTTCTTATCGTCTATTTCCTGGGAGGGCTTCTCGGTAATGCCGCTTACCTGCTCATGGCGCAGCCCTATTCGGTAGCCATCGGAGCCTCAGGAGCCGTTTTCGCCGTAGCCGGAGCGCTGACGGTATTGAGACCGAAAATGACAGTGTTTATCATACCGATACCGGTGCCGATACCTCTCTGGGTAGCGGTACTGGGTGGTTTTTTACTGCTTTCCATACCCTCGGCTGTATCGAATATAGCCTGGCAGGCGCATCTCGGCGGGCTGGTACTGGGTCTGATAGCTGGCTTTATTTTCAGGAAGTGGCGGCGCTGGCTCTAGAAAGCCTGGAGTTAAGTAAGCAAGGAAAGGTCAATTTTAAAGAACGATGAGTTCTCAACGTAATGTCAAGGTCCTTTTTAGCAGGCAGGAGGTAGCCGATACGGTAAGAAGGCTGGCTGATGAAATCAATGATGACTACCGGGGTAAAAATCCCCTGATAATAGGCATACTTATCGGCTCATTTGTCTTTATCGCCGACCTGGTTCGACTTCTCGAGTTTCCTCTTGAGCTGGACTTCGTCCGGCTGGCGAGTTACGGTTCGGGTACGGTAAGTTCAGGGAAGGTGAAAATAGCCCAGGAACTCAGTGCCCAGATAAGGGGCAGAGATGTCCTGGTGGTGGAGGATATAGTGGATACCGGACATACTCTTGCTTTCCTGATGGATTACCTCGCTAAGAAGGAGCCGGCGACTCTTAAACTCTGTGTGCTGGTTGATAAGCCTTCACGCCGGTTAGTGCCGGTTACGATAGACTATCTGGGATTTACCGTTCCCGATGAATTTATAGTCGGCTACGGTATAGACTGGAATGAGAAATACCGTAATATCCCTGATATCTGTATACTGGGTGAAGGTGAATGACGGAAGCCAGAAACTCAGATTTCAGGAAGGCTGACCTGCATATACATACTCCGAAATCTACCTGCTACAATGATCCGTCGGTGACTCCTGAAGAGATTGTCGATGCCGCCGTGGCTGCCGGTCTGGAGGTTATTGCCGTTACCGACCATAATTCGGTGGCGGCTGTCGATGATATCAGAAAGGCGGCTGAAGGAAAGGGACTGTTTGTGTTTCCCGGAGTGGAGCTTACAACAAAGAGCGGTCATTTTATAGCCCTGTTCGAGCTGGGCACTCCCATGAATGAACTGGAGGACTTTCTTGCCTCTGTGGGGATTAACCGGAGCAAATGGGGAGATGCGCATACCATAGCCGGTGATGGGGCCGAAGAAATCCTCCGAAAAATAAACCGGCATGGTGGAATTTCCATAGCCGCTCATATCGACAGATGGCCCAGCGGATTTCTCGAGACTAAAGAGTCACGCCAGGTGAAAAGGAAGATATACGACAGTGAATATCTCAATGCCCTTGAAATCACCATACCTCAAAGTAAATCTGCTTGGAACAATGGCAAGATGCGTGGTTTTCAGAAAAAACGTGCCTGTATTCAGGGTTCCGATTCACACGACCCGGGTGAAATTGCCAGAAGACCGGTGTATATTCAGATGGCTGAAGTGAGTCTTGAAGCCCTGCGACAGGCTCTCATCGATTACGGGACCAGGATTTTATTCCCCGAAGATTTACAGGGAGCGGGATAACTGTATAAACTAGAGACTGTAAACAGCCTGCCGGAGAGAAAGGGAGTTTGTTATGGATAACCAGGATATGCTCTATAAAAAGGAAGAAGGTATAGCTACTATTACCATGAACCGACCGAATAAAAAAAATTCTCTCAGTCCTGCTTTGTTCCAGGGTATTTTTAACGGAATAGAGGACGCAGCCGCCGATGAGGCGGTAAAGGTCATAATAATCACGGGAACGGGCGATTCTTTCTGTTCCGGTGCCGATGTTAAGGCTATGGCGCGAGGCGAACTGCAGCGGCGACCTGAGATACCTGAAAACGTAGAGCGGGTAAGACGAGCCCCGTTTGCCATGCAATTTCAGGAATGCCCCAAACCGATAATTGCCGCAATCAACGGGGTAGCCGTGGGAGTGGGACTCGACCTCGCTTTATCCTGTGATATCAGAATAGCATCGGATAAAGCCAGGCTTACCGTGGGATACGTGAGGAGGGGAATGGTGCCGGCTGCGGGGAGTGCCTACTTTTTACCGAGGCTTCTCGGCATAGACAGGGCGTTAAAATTGATACTGACCAGCGAGATGATTGACGCCGAAGAAGCCGAACGTATTGGTCTGGTGACGATAGTCGTCCCGCATGACGAACTGGAAAGCGCCACACTGGAGATTGCCGAGAAGATTGCCAGGAGCCCGGTACTGGCAGTACAGGCTGCCAAACGCGCCGTGTATGAAGGTCTGAGCCAGGACCTAGAGACAAGCCTGGAATATACCATGAATATTCGCCAGACACTCCTGGGAACGGAGGACTTTAAGGAAAGCGCCACTGCTTTCGTCGAGAAAAGGGAGCCTACATTCAGGAGAGAATAGGACGTGACGGATAGCCGTTTAGTCTTGGTTGCGAAAGGCGAAATGCCTGCCGATCTTGTCCTGGCCAATGCCAGGGTGGTGAATGTATTTACCGGCGAGATTCAGCCCGGCAGTGTAGCCATTTATGGAGGAAAGATTGCCGGAGTAGGTGATTACAGCCGGGCTAAAGAGGCGTTTGACCTCGAAGGCAGGTATCTGGCGCCGGGCTTCATCGACGGTCACGTGCACCTGGAAAGCTCGATGCTTGATGTTGCCCAGTATGCCCGTGCCGTGGTGCCGAGAGGTACTTCCGCGATAGTGACCGACCTCCATGAGATAGCCAATGTCTCCGGACTGGCGGGGATGCGGTATGTGCTGGACTCCGCCCGCCGCCTGCCGCTGGACCTCTTCCTGATGGCGCCTTCCTGCGTTCCCGCTACCCATCTCGAGACGTCGGGGGCGAACCTCGCCGCCGCCGCCCTGCGCCAGGTTCTGAGATGGCGGAAATGTATCGGTCTGGGTGAGGTGATGAATTACCCCGGAGTGATTGGCGGTGATGAAGCTATGCTGGAGAAAATCAACCTCTTCCGTGGAAAGGTGGTTGACGGTCACGCTCCCGGAGTGAGAGGTAAGGAGCTCAGTGCCTATATAGCCGCAGGGATATATTCCGACCACGAGTCCGTGACCCTGGAAGAGGCACGGGAGAAACTTGAGCAGGGCATGTATACCATGATAAGGGAGGGCTCATCGGAGAAGAACCTGGAAGCCCTGCTGCCTTTGGTTACCGACGAGACTTACAAAAGGTGCATGTTCGTAGTCGATGACCGCAGCTGCGTCGATTTACTCGGGGATGGCGATATAGATGCCGTGGTGAGAAAGGCGATTGCCCTCGGGCTTGACCCGGTAAGGGCTATTCAACTGGCTACCGTTAACCCGGCGGAGTATTTCGGCTTGAAGGGGCTCGGGGCGATAGCTCCTGGCTACATGGCTAACCTGGTTGTTATTGACGACCTGTCTGACCTGCGCATAGACAGGGTCTATTACCGGGGCAAACCTGTTGCCGAAGGCGGGAATGCTTTGTTCCCGGTAAACATAGCCGCCGGCAGGGGATTGACCGACACCGTTCACATAAAACCGTTCGGTGTCGAGGATTTGAAACTCACAGTGTCTGGAGAGACAGTTCCGGTTATAGAAATTATCCCGGGCCAGATAATTACCAGGAAAAGGCAGGAGAAGGTCAAGGTTGTTGAGGGTGCCGTTGTATCTGACGTCGACCGTGACATTCTAAAGCTGGCGGTGGTGGAGAGGCATCACGCTACCGGTAATATCGGGCTGGGGCTGGTTACGGGTTTCAGCCTGAAGCAGGGGGCGCTCGCCTCATCCGTTGCCCATGACTCCCACAATATCGTTGCCGTAGGCACGAACGATGAAGATATTTTAACCGCCGTCAGGGGGATTGAAAAGCTTCAGGGCGGGCTGGTTGCCGCCGCCGGCGGCAGGGTGCTGGGCAGCCTTGCTCTGCCCGTGGCCGGTCTGCTTTCCAGGGAGCCGCTGGAGACGGTTGTGGAAAAACTGGGAAAGCTGGAGAGGACGGCTGCCGGGTTGGGAACGACATTGACTTCTCCGTTCTCAACACTTTCATTCGTCGCCCTGGCGGTAATCCCCGAGCTCAGGCTGACCGACCTGGGGCTGGTGGATGTAACAGAATTCAAGCTGATTAAGTAAAAAGGGAGTTGCAGACTTAATCCCTGGTCAACTCCCTCAATAAAGAACCATAAATATGTCGCCCTGAGTCCGCCTTAGGCGGGCGAAGGGTCTGGTAAGTGATAGCAACTGTATGTTTACATACATTTTGACCCGTAGATTCTTCGTCATCCCGATTTCATCGGGATTCCTCAGAATGACACAAGAGAGGCACTTTTAGGGGGATGATGGTTTAATCTTTGCTTGGCGGTGCCGGGTTTTTATAGCCTTCAGGTAGTATCGTGGGGACCTGTTCTATCAGCTCCTCTACCGTCCAGAGCCCTTCTTTCTTTTCGATAGATTTCAGCTTCACCGGCTCCGAGTAGATGGCGATATTTCCTCCGGTAACGTCGAAGACCTGCCCGTTGATATCGGCTGCTTCTTCGGTACAGAGATAGACCAGGAACGGGGTGAGTGTCATCGGGTCGGGCAGGTTGGTCAGCTCTTCATATCTCTCTCTGGTCATAAGTCCCGCTTCGTACCTCTTCTTGAAACCAGCCTGTATCTCCTCGCTGGCGCTGAACCGAGTCGATGCCGTGGGGGCGTAGGCGTTACAGGTCACGCCGTACTTACCCATTTCCCTGGCGGTAGCTCTGGTCAGACCCACGATTCCCGCCTTGGCGGCTCCGTAATTGCAATGTCCTACGGTGCCCAGCCAGGCTGTGGAGGTGGTATTGATAATACGTCCCCACTTCTGTTCCCTCATAATGCCGCAGGCGAAACGGCTGGTGTTAAAGGTGCCTTTTAAGAAGGAGTCCAGACTTATATCCCATTCTTCCTCAGTCATGTTCCATATCATGTGCGGCATATCGGCGCCGGCGTTATTCACCAGAATATCGAGTCTGCCGAAATTATCTATCGCCGTCTGTACCAGTTTCCCCGCTCCTTCGAAATCCGAGACGCTGGCGAAGAAGGGGACTGCCTGACCTCCCATTTCCGTAATCTGTACGGCTGTGGTTTCCGCATCTCCGCCCGAGGTGCCCTGACGGCGGTTATTGGTTACTATACTGGCACCTTCCTGTGCCAGAGCGAATGCTATAGCCGCTCCGATTCCCTGTCCCGAGCCGGTAACAATAGCCACTTTGCCTTTCAGTCTATCTCCCAATTTTAATCCTCCAATAAGGATTTGCCGCATAATACTGGTAATAATCAGCTTCTTGACGGCAAAATAACGGTCGCTCTGCCGTTGGTAGTCGTTTCACCGCTACCGTTCTCAACCCAGATACGGCAATCAACGCAGTGCCGGTCATCCTCGGTATATTTCTTGGTAACCTTACCTTTACATAACCATGTCTCGCCGTCTTCGGGTTCGCTCATTGTTTTCATCGGTCGTGGGTAGTCTACCGCCCGGTAACGGCAGGAGAACTTGCTCAGCATCCCTTCGTCACCCATCCAGTCGGTCATGAGCTGAATCATCCACTGGCGTTTCAACGCTCCGTGCACAATCGGCTTACCTATACCTGCCGCCTCCGCAAAGTGCGGGTCGTAGTGCAGGGGATTGAAGTCACCGCAGGCACCCGCCCATTTGATGAGCATCTGGGTGGTGGCAATCTTGATAAGCGGGGTTACCTCGTATCCTTCTTCGATATCTTCCCAGTATATCTGTTCTGACATGTGCATCTCTGTAATAGTTCTCGATCAGCGGTGTGTGGAAGTCATACGTGATACGGCTATTGTTTCGTTATTCTGGTTGGTGTAGGTAGTCTCGGTGAAAAGGAAGACCGCTTTTTCGTCACCGCTTCCCCTCTCAACGATGTCTTTGACCAGTGAAGTAGCCGTAATAGTATCGCCCACCCGGACCGGGTGAAAGAACTCATAGTCCATACCGCCGTCCAGTGCCTGATTATAACCCGCCTTCATAAGAGCCAGGATTACGTCCATCAGGCTTGATATTTCAGGAGCCGGTCCTTTACTGGTCGGGTTGTCAGAAGTTCCCCAGTACCACTGCGATGATATATAGCCGGGGGGAGCAATTATCGAGCCGTACCTGGACTTACCCGCATATCCGGTGTCAGTATATAGGGGATTAGAATCGCCTACGGCATCAGCGAACCTTCTGACCGTTTCTTTTTCGACTTCGAAAACGATGGTGCCGAATGTTTGACCGATAAGATTCTTAACTTCTTCCGGGAGCATATCAATAACTCGTTTCTGAATGAATTCTGGGATTTAAGACAGTTAAGATTCTATGATGCTGCTCCATTACATGTCAAGTAAGTTTTTCGGGAGTTCTATCCAGCTTCGGTTGAAATTGGTTGACTTTACGTAAAACCACCTGTACAATTTGCTGTGACCCTTAAGTGATAAAAGAAAAAGAGACGAGGTGAATAATGGACTTAGGTTTAAGCGGTAAGGTTGCCATAGTTACCGGGACCGGTAGGAAAGGGGCTCTGGGAGAAGCGATTGCTCTTGAACTAGGCAGGGAAGGCGTAAATGTAGCCTGTATTGATGTGGTTATTGAGGGAGCTGAAGAAATATCAAAGGAAGTTGAAGCTCTGGGAGTCCGGTCAATGGCAATAAAAGTAGACCAGACTGATTACCAGCAGGTGAAAG
The DNA here is from genome assembly GCA_964489895.1 of uncultured Dehalococcoidales bacterium. Lineage (GTDB taxonomy): Bacteria > Chloroflexota > Dehalococcoidia > Dehalococcoidales > UBA2162 > MGML01. The sequence continues at coordinate 6,126 of CAZBAN010000042.1, read as the reverse complement.
ATGCCGTAGCTAAAGTCAAATCAGAACTGGGTCCGGTGGATATTCTGGTTAATAATGCGGCTTTGATGGGACCTTTCGGGCGTATTCAAAAGCTGGAGCTTTCAGACTGGCAGAGTATGATACAGGTTAATTTAGACGGAACATACTACTGGACAAGAGAAGTGTGGGAGACGATGAGTGAAAAGAACTGGGGTCGTATTATCAATATCTCGTCCATCGCCGGTGTTATGGGAGGATTCGGACAGGCGAATTACTCGGCATCCAAAGCTGGTGTTATTGCTCTGGCAAAGACCGCCGCTCTTGAGGGTGCCAGAAAGGGTATTACTGCCAATGCGGTAACCCTCGGGGTCGTTGCTACCGGGCAGACAGCGGAGACCGGTGAAGCCGCCGAACGGTTAAAAGCCAGGATAGCCCTGCGTGAGTTCGGTAAACCTGCCGATGTGGCTAATATGGTCGCTTTCCTTGCTTCTGAGAAGGCAGGGTATATCACCGGACAGGACATCCATGTAATGGGCGGGCTCGACCTTTTTACATACTGATGAATGTATAAACTCGGCTTTGTAACAGAATACTTAGGGGCTTAAAAGCATATTCTCACCGGGCTTTAACGGTCTCACTAGATAAAGTCCAGTGTCTTGAGTCTGATCCACATTGATACATCAGTGACCTGAAACAATTCAGCCATTTTTTTCAGGTCTTCAACCTCGGCCCACTTTCCTTTAATCCAGCTTACGGGCATTAAGAGGCAGCCGGCAAAGTAGTCAGCCAGCATCTCATTAAATAATCCCTCTTTTACTCCTCGTCTCCTGAAAATGGGGGTACCTCTCCAGTGGGCCAGGATGTGGAAAATTTCATGGAACAAGGTCACTTTCTGCCTTGCAGGTTTGTCAAGGCTGTTAATGTGTATTATCCATGTGCCGTCCAGTTGCCATACGGCACCGTGATAGGCTTTTAAGGGCACTCGCCGGATTTCTATACCGGGGCTAATCCCGAAGTGCCTGTAAAGGTCCTCCGTTACCGGGGGCTGGTTTATGTTTGCTTTCTTCAGATATTTATCTGCCAGCTTTTCAATGAGTTTGAATATAGGGCAGGGTTTCCATTCCGGCGGAAATTTATGTTCAAACAAGCTGCGGAATATTTTTAACTCATCTACATTACTATCAGACTCGACGGCGTGACTGCCATATGATTCGTTGAATAGCTCTTGGTTATCACTGAAGCACCACCCACCATTCACCCTGGTCTTGCATAAATCATATACCGGGCACGTAACTCCGTTACCGCTGCTTATATGTGACCACAGCCTGGACTCCCACTCAGGGATTTTTTCTGGAGTCGCATTCTCTTGCCTCGTGCTCTCAATCAGTTTCACAGTCATTATAATCCGGCCTTCACCTTGCTCGTTGGTCAACTGCCAGCAGACCTGGCAAATGATTCCTAAGACGCACTAATTGTTGGATAAATACCACTGAAGGTACTGGCGATGTACTTGCGCAGCAATTTTATACGCTTTTACAAATATTTGTCAAATGGCGAAAAAGGAGAGTAAAAGAAGAAGTCCCGATGCATCGGGACTCTCAGCTCTCTCTACTCGTATCACACAGGAGACTAATCTCTACTGGCTTTTATCAGTCAGGTCTTTTTTATGGTCGTATTTTCTTTTCCTGCGCCTTTCAATCAGGTCTTCAATCATTGTAATCAGGTCTTCGTCCAGCTCATCGGAGTACTTGTGTTGAGCGTACTCACGGAACTCGGGCCATTCGTTTGCGCTGGTCTCTGCCATTTTAGGTAAATGACCGGCTAAAGAAAGGATTTTCTCTAGAGGCGTGCCACTGTATTCAGCCAGTCCACGGCAGGAGCTCGTGTTTGGAGTATCCGTACCTGCCAGCCAGCGGCTAACCGTAGCGTGACTGATACCCAGGTCAGATGCCAGTTGGCTCGGTAGTCGCTTCCTTCGACGCATTAATTCCTTAAGGAATGATATTAAAGGGACTTCGTTCTTACCCATACCATAATTTTACCATTTAACCCGTAAATATTCCAGATGCAGTGTTAAAAAACAGACATTTTTCGCCAGTTTGGTTGATGTTGTTATTACGCAGACAGAACTTGGGCACGAAATATTGTAGTTATCCGGCTGAAGTGGTATAATGTATTTTCAGAAACATAAATTTTCGACCTTTAAGTTAGTCCTGCGAGGCTAGCAAGGGTAAAACAGGGGAAATCAATTCGCAAGACCTCTTGCTGGCCGGCAAGAGGTTATTTTTATGACCAGAACAATTGTAATGACGGAGCAGGATATCAAGCGCAGTCTGACCCGCATCGCCCATGAGATTGCGGAGCGTAATAAAAATGTGGAGAAGCTGCTACTCGTCGGCATGCGTACCCGGGGCGTACCCCTGGCAATCCGACTGGCAGCTATTCTGAAGGAGCTTAAAGATATAAAAATACCCGTCGGCGCCCTGGATATTCGCCCCTACAGGGATGACCTGCCCGGGCATAAACTGCAGCCCACGGTACAGCACACCGATATTCCGTCCAGTATCAACGGTAAATCAGTGGTTCTGGTTGACGACGTTCTTTACACCGGGCGCAGCATCCGCGCCGCTATGGACGCTCTTATCGACCGGGGACGTCCGAGTTCTATTCAACTTGCCGTGCTGGTGGACCGCGGTCACCGTGAGCTGCCCATAAGAGCTGACTATGTCGGGAAAAATATTCCCAGCGCCAGGCATGAGGAGATACAGGTGCGGTTGACTGAAACGGACGGGCTTGACGAAGTGTTGATTACCAGGAGCAGTCAGGATGAGGTGGATGGAAGAGGGGTTGATGACGGACTGGTCCGGAAGGAGCAGAGATGACTCTATCCTGCAGGAGTCTGGTGACTATAGACGACCTGTCTAACGGGGAAATAGAGGCGGTGTTTTCCCTGGCTGACGAGATGGCGGGAGCAGTGGATAAACAGACTGAGGTTTGCCGGGGTAAAATAATGGCAAGCCTGTTTTTTGAGCCCAGTACCAGAACGCGGCTATCATTTGAAGCGGCGATGCACCGTCTCGGCGGTAACGTTATCAGCGTGGCTGATGCCAAGGCAACTTCGCTTGCAAAAGGTGAAAGTATCGCCGATATGGCGAGGATAGTTGGCGGCTATGCCGATATTATTGTCATCAGGCATCCCTGGGAAGGCGCTGCCAAGGTGGTTGCCGATTATTCCGGTGTGCCGGTTATAAACGCCGGTGACGGCGGTCACCAGCACCCGACCCAGACGCTCCTCGACCTCTATACCATAAAGAAGGAAAGACATACCATCCAGGGGTTAAATATCGCTCTCTGGGGCGACCTGAAATACGGGAGAACGATACACTCGCTGATTTTTGCCCTGGCAAAGTTCGGGGCGAATATCCTGTTCTGTCCCAGTCCCGGGCTCGAAGTGCCGCCGAATGTAGTAAGGAAACTTATAACGGAATACGGTGGGGAAATAGAGATTAGGGAAGAAACGACGGACAGGAAGAAGGGAAGCTCTTTCCCCCTCGACGCTATTTATATAACACCGAGCAGCCCTCACCAGCTGGCGATGATGCCCGATGTTGATATCGAGATTGAGTTAAGGAAAGGCGTCGATGCCCTTTATGTGACCAGGCCACAGAAAGAAAGGTTTGCCGATGGAGAGGAGAGCGACGAAAACGAATTTCCTGTGGTCGACGAGCGGCTTCTTAAGGGGAAGGAGTTCAAACGAGCCTTTGTTATGCACCCTTTACCCCGCGTTGACGAGCTGGCTTATGATGTCGATGCAGACCCGAGGAGCAGGTACTTTGAGCAGGCGGCGTATGGAGTGCCGATAAGGATGGCGCTGCTTGCCCTTTTGCTGGGCTGTAAGGAGTGTATCGTGCCTGAAGATGATTCCTCCAGGCGTGAATTCGATTACCCGGTATATGACCGTGGCTTTGCCGTAACATGCCCCAATCCGCTATGTGTCTCGGTGCAGAAGACCGAGACGAAGTACCTGAAACCTGAATTCAAGATTGTAAACCGTAACCCCTTAACGGTGAGGTGTGTATACTGCGAGCACGGATTTGAACCCGGCTATGTTGCCAGTACCGACTGGCACGAAGGTAAGCTGGACACCAAGAAATACCACAGTGCCAACAGCCGTTTTGCCAGGACGATAAGACCGGAGAACCTGATTCTATTTGATTCTGAAAATGCGGCTCGCAAGCTGGGCTATAAACCCAGCAGCTACGTGAAAACCCCGTCATCAAGGAAATAATGGTACAACCTTTGCTTATCAAGGGTGGTCGTATAATAGACCCCGGCCGCGGAGTAGATGAGACAGGCAGTCTGCTTGTCGGTGCGGACGGCATCCTGTGGCAGGGCAGGGGAGAAGAGACTCCTCCATCCCGGTCTGATTACGGCGTTCTTAATGCTCATGGACTGATAGTCTGCCCCGGTTTTATAGACCTCCACTGCCATCTCAGACAGCCAGGTTTTGAAAGCAAGGAGACAATCGCTACCGGGACAAAAGCCGCCGCCAGAGGAGGTTTTACCACCGTCTGCTGTATGCCCAATACCGAGCCACCACTGGATAGCCGGGATACCATAGAGTATGTCAGGAAAATGGCGGATAAAGAGGGGGTAATCCGAGTTCTGCCCGTGGGCTGTGTTTCTAAAGGCAGAAGGGGAGAGGAGCTGGCGCCTCTGCCCGAACTGGCTTCACTCGGCGTGGTGGGTTTCAGCGATGACGGCTCTCCGGTATACGATTCCGAAGTCATGCGTCGGGCGCTTGAACTCAGCCGGGACCTGGGACTTCCTATCATCAACCACTGTGAGGATACAGGACTCTCCGGCGACGGGGTTATCAACGAGGGTGCGGTATCGGAAAGGCTGGGGTTACGCGGGATTCCGGCTGCCGCCGAGGAAAATATGGTTGCCCGTGATATCGAGTTAGCCGGGATTACCGGCGGATGGGTACACATAGCCCATGTCAGCACCGCCGGCTCGGTTGAGCTTATACGCCGGGCTAAAGCCGAAGGCATACGTGTTACCGCCGAGGTAACACCGCACCACCTGACGCTGACCGAAGAGAAAGTAATTGATTGCGGTACCTTGGCGAAGGTAAATCCACCTCTGAGAACGGAAAACGATACTCATGCCTTAGTAGAAGGTCTTAATGATAAAACCATTGATATAATAGCTACCGACCATGCTCCCCATAACAAAGCCGATAAGGAAGGTGATATGAACGGTGCCGCTTTCGGTATAAGCGGTTTCGAGACCGCCCTGGGTAGCCTTATGAGCCTGGTGCATAACGGTGATATCACCCTTCATACTCTTGTCTCCAGGCTCACTTGCCAGCCGGCACGGATTCTGGGAGAAAGACGCGGAATCACAGGTACCCTGGCAATCGGGGCTCCGGCGGATATAGTAATACTCGACCCGGATAAAGAGTGGATTGTTAATCCGGAAGAGTTTGTTTCGAAAGGTAAAAATACACCCCTTGCTGGCACAACTCTCAGAGGTAAGGTGATAGCGACCATCTTTAGCGGTGAAATTTTATATATAGACGATTCGGTAATAATAGAATAGGGGTAGAAAAGAGTATCGCTTTGTAGGGTATATGACGTAGAAATGCAGAATAATATTCATGGTGTCATTGCGAGGAGTCTGCCTCGGCGGACGACGAAGCAATCTCAATCTAAAAAATGGGTAAACAATATTATGTCTATATGATGACTAACAAAACCAACAGCGTGTTATACACAGGCGTGACTAATGACCTTAAAAGGAGAGTTTACGAACATAAAGAGAAACTGATAGAAGGATTTACCAAGAGGTATAACGTAGTAAAACTTGTGTATTATGAAACTTTTAACGACATTGAGAGTGCTATTATGAGAGAAAAGCGGATAAAGGGAGGTTCGCGTCAGAGAAAAGTCCAGTTGGTAAACAGCATGAATAGTGAGTGGCATGATTTGTATGAATATCTATAGAGATTGCTTCGTACCGATTACATCGGCACTCGCAATGACAAGGTAGAAAACGGGAGAGTATGAGAGGGCGTTAGCCCTCTCATGTTAACAAACCTTCCCCCTCTCCTTTGAAGGAGAGGGGGATTAAGGGGGTGAGGTA